>DATLVQ010000308.1:0-2097 GCA_035577325.1 Bryobacteraceae bacterium
TCCACCGCCGAACAGCGTCGCCGGGCCGGAGCCAGCCTGTAGGAAGTTGTTCCCTGCCGAGCCGCCAAACAGCAGACCCGGACCGCCGCCGCCGAAAATTGTGTCGCTACCCGTCCCGCCGAACACGGTCGCACCGCCGCCGCCCGCAAACGACATAAAGATGTTGCTAGCGTTGCCGAATATAACGTCGTTGGCTTTGTTGCTGCCGGCGGTCACGGTCTCGCTGCCGCTGGACGCAAGGATCGTGTCTGCCCCGCCGGAAACAATGAACGTGTTGCCGGCGCCCACCTGGATCACATTGTTCCCGCCGCCGGCGCTGATCGTGTCATTACCGGACCCCAGTGCACGGATCGTGTCATTGCCGTTGCCGGTGGCGATCAGCCAGCCGCCGGCGTCTGTAGTCGGAATGCTGATGAGGTTATTGCCCCCTCCGGCGGCCACCGTGCCCGAACCGCCCGTAGCGAAGAACGCCAGATTGCTCTGGGCGCCCGACAGTATGCCTTCGTTCGGATCGCCGGAGCCGAAGATGTTGCCGGTCTTCGCGGTGTTGACGACGTCCGTGTAGCCCTGAGGTAGAATTGTAGTTGACGGCAGGCTCTGGATGTACTCGCCTGTCTGGCCGGCGGGCACCGGCGGCGGCGGGCCGAACTTGTTGTCGGCCTGGAATATCGTGTTGTTGTCCACCCCGGCCCTGATCGCGTCGGCGATGCGCTGTGCCAATGCGGCGTTGGTCTGCGAATCGTAGGTCAGCGAAATCGATGAGCCGTTAGTACCAGGGACTGTGACGGTCGTTGCCATATGAATGAGCTCCGGATGTTTATTGACAGTCTCGGTTCGGCCACGGAAGCACCGTGATCAGGGTTTCTGGCGCTACGTCAGCGAGGTCTGCTGCTGGCTCACCGAATCAGGGCTATGACGTTCTTCACCTTCGTCGCCGTGCGGCGTCACCGCGTGCCCCACGAGACGTACGCGTGCCGTTCAATTGAATGAATACTCGCAAGATTAACTGGAGCAGCGGAAACCACTGTTGGAACTCCTGGCTAGCAGGGGGCGAATTAGCCGATCACCGAGTACAGCCGCCGCGCGCGAAACCCTATTCGCGCTCAACCACGTGTAGCCGCTCAGGCGTTCCTCAACGTCAGACCTCTGGTGGGTCCAATCGCTATTCCGTGCGTGAATGTACACGAAGTAAATGCTGGTAAAATTAAACCTGCGTTAAAAGTATGGTAAGAGCCGCGTTAAACGTTAATGCCGATGATGACGGTCGTTCACGAAACTGCGAGAAAGGGAAAATTCGTTAGGCACGCGCCCTGCCGACCGCTCTGGCACAACCGTGCTGGCGAGATATATCACGATGCCGTGCCGATTGAGGCTTGCCACAAGCTCGGGACCGACCTGGCCGGTGTCAGGCCAACGCGTTGCGGCGGGATCGCCGTGCGACGCCGACGAGCGCGCATCCGATGCCCAATAGCGCGAGCGTGTTCGGCTCCGGGGCAGGGACTGCGAGCGCGGCCGTTGCGCTGCCCTCGAATAGTCCCGCATTACCGGGGAGGGTGTAAAAAAACTCGAGTGGGCCACCGGGAGGAGAAAGATTAAAAGCCCACGCGTTGGTCGACGGGAACACGCTGCAGCCACCCGCGCAGTCAGTCCCAAATGCTGCACGGACTAGATTGCCACTTGCGTCAAAGTCAATAAAACCAGTGTTTGCCGTCGTTTGATCGTAGGCTATCCCATTCCAGGAGAACCTTAAGGCAGTAAGCAATCCTGCACCCGCATTCTGCCCTCCTCCGGGTACGATGCTGCCTGAATCATAACTGAATGTGCCGCGTTCCGTTGTGCCGCTAAGCGGCCCATCCGTTGCGGTGGCGCTGAAATCGTAGGTGATCGGTGAAGCACTTGCCACACTTGGAGCCATCAGACTCAGCGCCAACGCGGCGCCCAGCGACGAAACCAGTTGAATCTTCAGGTGCATGGCGGCCTCTTGGTCAGGTTGACATGGGACTCGGGCGGGGGAGGCTGGCGACACGCCCCGGAGGTGTCAAATGAAGTGTCACGTGTATGCGCCGAGGGACAGCACGTAGCTGTGGCTGCCCCGTT
>DATLVQ010000309.1:0-11198 GCA_035577325.1 Bryobacteraceae bacterium
GCCACCAAGAAAGAGGCCCGTGCGAGCCGACGGAACGAAGCACACTTATCGGCGCTGTACGCCCTCACAACATCCCTGGCGGCGGAAACCAAACTGGATCAGATCATCGCTGCCCTCGAACGTCATGTTCTTGAGACATTCCGGCGACCCATAGTAGTTTTGTTGCCCGCGGCCGGAGGATTGACTGTGCGCTTCCGCAGTGCAGAGTTAGCTTTTGACGAACAGGAAGGTGCGGCCGCAGCCTGCGTGTTTGGGAATGACCAAGAAGCCGGGTACGGGACCGACAAATTCTCCGACTCAACGATACGCTACCTGCAGTTGAAGTCTTGGCGTGGTGTTGTCGGTGTGGTCGGAATCCAGGCGGTAGGTTGGGAGGAGTGGCATTCGAGCGGTCGGCAGCAACTCCTGCGTAATTTCATGAGCCAGGCTGCCCTGGCAATTACTCGAGCCGATCTCGTCAAGAAGGCGCAGCAAGTGGAGGTGCTTCAGGAGACCGACAAACTTCAGAAAGCTCTCTTGAATTCCGTTTCGCATAACTTGCGGACACCACTCGCGTCGGTCCTTGGTGCCTTAAATAGCGTATTGGAGGATGAGGCGCTGCTCGACGCGCTCACAAAACAGAGCCTTTTGAAAACTGCGCAGGAGGAAGCAGGAAGACTAAATTGGCTCGTCCAAAACTTGTTAGACATGACGCGTCTGGAAGGCGGTGTGATACGAGTGAAAACCGAGCCTTGCGATGTGCACGATGTGGTCGGTGCGGCACTGCACCAGCTTGGCGAGGCGACTCGTAGCCACCCGGTTTCAATTACCATTGCCCCCGACCTGCCCCTTGTGCCTATGGATCATGTTCTAATTGTGCAGGTACTGGTGAACATGCTCGACAACGCGCTAAAGTATTCTCCAGGCGATGCGCCAATAGACATTGAGGCCCGGCTGGATGCTGGCCAACTGGAGATTCGGGTTCTCGATCGTGGGAGAGGAATTCCGGAGCAAGAACTTGCCCGCGTATTCGATAAATTTTTTCGTGGCACACTCCCTGGACCAGCCAGAGGGGCGGGCCTTGGCCTTTCGATCTGCAAGGGATTTGTGGAAGCCCACAATGGCCGAATCCTTGCGAAGCGCCGTACGCAAGGAGGAACGGAGCTAGCCTTCTTCCTCCCATTGGAGGCAAAACGTGAGTGATCAAGGACCGCGGGTGCTGATCGTTGACGACGAAGCCGGGATCCGCCGGTTTCTCCGTGCTTCACTCGAGGCGCACGGATACTCGACCGATGAAGCTTCCACTGGAGAAGAGGCACTGCAGGTCGTTCCAGCATTCCGTCCAGATCTCATCCTTCTCGATCTTGGTCTCCCTGGTGTCGGCGGAAGACAGGTCACGACCTGCCTTCGTGAGTGGACGCAGACGCCGATTATCGTTCTTTCGGTTCAAGATGATGAGTCCGCGAAGATCGCTGCTCTCGACGCTGGAGCAGATGACTACCTCACAAAGCCTTTTGGAGCGGGTGAACTGCTGGCGCGCATCCGTGCGGCCTTACGACGGGTTGGTCAACAAGATAGCGGGCCAGTTTTTGTGACGGGCGACCTCACCGTCGATCTTGTCGGCAGGGCGGTGCGCCTCGGCGATAAAGAGGTGCAGCTTACGCCGACTGAGTACAGTCTGCTCAAGGCGTTTGTTGTCCACGCGAACAAGCTCCTCACTCATCGCCAACTCGTGCGTGAGGTATGGGGTGGCGCGCACTACGAAGATACCCAGCATCTGTGGCGGGTGAATATCAGCAACCTGCGACGAAAGTTGGAGGTTGACCCGGCACGCCCACACTACATCATCACCGAACCGGGCGTGGGATACCGGCTTCGGACCGAGGCTCGTGCGACCGTGGTGCCATCGAACGTTTGACGACTCCTTGACGGGCATCGTCGCATTTTTGCGGTGATCTTGACATCGCAACGAATAGTATCAGATTATGGAGCATTACAACGAAGACATATTCTCAAGCGAGGGCGCGTGAGCGATCGTGGCCCGACAATTTTGCTCGTCGATGATGAGGAGGCGCTCCGCCAGGTTCTTCGTGCTCGGCTGGCCGTCCGGGGGTACCTTATTCACGAGGCTAGCAATGGTGAAGAAGCCCTACAGGCAGTTCCAGTACTGCGACCCGATGTGATCATTCTCGATATTGGGTTACCGGATATCGATGGAATCGAAGTTACCCGTCGTCTCCGCCTCTTGGTTCAGACGCCGATCATCATCCTCTCGGTTCATGCTACGGAATCCGACAAGATCGCGGCGTTGGACGCTGGCGCAGATGACTACCTCACCAAACCTTGCGATTTAGGAGAGCTGCTCGATCGCATCCGTACAGCTCAGCGTCGGTTAACGGTTCAAGATGCGCGAGTTTTCAAAGCTGGTGATCTCATAGTTGACCTGAACCACCAGATGGTACAAGTCGCCAATAACCCAGTCCAACTCACGGCAACGGAATACGATTTATTGAAAGTACTCGTTTTCAACGCCGGCAGACTTTTGACCCAGCGTCGCCTGGCTCAGGAAGTTTGGGGCGAGAGTAGCGATGACAACGCACTGCAAATGCTGCGGGCCACAATCGGCACGCTCCGCCAAAAACTCGATGCCAATCCGGCGCATCCTCGCCATATCACGACGGAGCCCGGTGTAGGATATCGCCTTCGGATCGCGCCATCGAATTAGTCCGGACATTCATTCACGAAGCAGTTGCACATTGTACAGCGCAACGCATTCCATGCTAAGGTCACGGCCCGTGTGTAACCTCCCAATCTATAGAGTGACCAGTTGCATTGTCCGTGTAGCCATTTGACACTTTCTTTACGATCGCGAAACTGTTTTTGACCCGCTCTTGATCTCGCTTCAGGTAGATTCGTACTTGAGGATATATAGGAATGACCAGCGCTCTATCGGATCCAGCATCGGAACACAGGAACGGTAGGCATACTGTCGTGGGTTACTCATTTCCTACTGACTGGGCACTCAACGAATCGGTGGATCCACTCGAAGATATCGTTACAAAACTGCTCATCGAGTTGGGGGTCGATCCCAGCGGCCGACACTTTGAACAGACGCCGGCGCGGATGGCGCGGTTCTATCGGGAGTTTACGCGTGGATACGATGCGAAACCCGAGCAGATTCTCAAGACGTTCGCTTCTTCCAAACAAGATTTGATTGCGGTCACTGATATCGAGTTTCAGGCACTGTGCCCTCATCATCTGTTGGTCTATAGCGGGCGGGCACATGTCGCATACGTACCCGATGGTAAGGTGGTTGGCATCTCAAAGATCCCTCGTCTGGTCCAAACTCTGGCGGCTAGGCTCGTTATCCAGGAAGATCTGGCAGCCGATATTGCAGATGCGTTAATGGCAGTTGTCCAACCGAAGGGTTGTGCCGTCAAGATTTCTGGGAGGCACGATTGTGTCGCAACTCGGGGCGTGAAGGATGCCAGTAGCAGGATGACGGTGGTCGCGTTTCGAGGTCTCTTCGAAACGGACCCTCTCCTCGTCGTGGAGTTCCATCAAATGACTGCCGACTGTTTGCGAACGTGCCAAAGTGAGCATTCTGAACCTGCGGAGATGTGCTCCACAGAGAGGTACCAATGACGGGCGAAAGGACAGATCCGGATCAGCGAGCTCTCTCTCTGGCCCAGCATATGGGCAACGCGTCCGAAGCGCTCAGTGCCCTCCTGGTTGAAGTTATCGACTCGAACGGCGGTTTGGCTCTGCAGAAGATCGTGGAGCCCTGTCATTGGACGCTTTGCTCAACATTGAGTTACTGGAGATCGAGCGGTAAGGCCTCTCTGGGCAGGGTTCGAAAGCTTGCTGCTCGCATCATCCTCTGCGATGGGGAGCTGGCCGGTGACAACTGGCAGCAACTCCGGCAATTGCTGGCCCAGCGAATTAGCTCCGCCCTGTTCCTCGTGACTTCCGAGCTGTGGGGGGAGCGACTTTGGTCGGAAGTCTTGAATCTTGGCGGAAATGATGCTTTGGCAACGCCATTCCGTCTCGAAGCCATTCCGTCTCGAAGAGACGATTCGCCACAGTGCTTCCAACTGTTACCAACGTGCCGATTGGCCCATGGTCGCACCAAAGAGGTAGGAGCATGAAACCGACGGCGCTGGTACGGCGGTATGGCCAATCGATCTGGTTGGATTTCATCAGCCGGCGCCTTATTCGAAGTGGAGAGTTGAAGCGCATGGTTGAGCAAGATGGTCTGACTGGCGTTACCAGTAATCCGACTATCTTCGAGAAAGCTATCGATAGCGGGCACGATTACGATGACAGCCTCAGCCGTCTTCTCGCCGCCAAACCGCACGTTACCGCCTATGAGCTGTACGAACGACTAAGTGTTGAAGATGTGCGTATGGCGGCGGATGTACTGCGCGGCGTCTATGATCGCAGGCATGGGGCGGACGGCTTTGTAAGTATCGAGGTCTCTCCTCATCTGGCGCAGGATACGCAGGCAAGCATTTCCGAAGCGATGAGGCTCTGGGAGGAAGTCCGCCGTCCGAATCTCATGGTTAAAATCCCCGCTACCGCCGAGGGCATACCCGCCATAGAGGAACTGCTGGCGCTGGGCATCAACGTAAACGTGACGCTGATGTTCTCGCTGGAACACTACAACGCTGTCGCATCGGCGTTCTTGCGCGGCATTGAGCGCGCCCAAGATCCGGCGCGTATAGCATCGGTGGCCTCGGTCTTTGTGAGCAGGATTGATACGGCAGTCGATCTCGCACTAGATGAGATCGGCACGCCTGAAGCTTTGGCGTTGCGCGGCAAAGTGGCCATAGCCAACGCAAAACTGGTCTATGCACGCTTCCGGGAGCTGTTCTATAGCGCTCGATTTGCTGGGCTGCGGTTACGTGGCGTGCGTGCACAGCGCGTCTTGTGGGGAAGCACCGGAACGAAGGACCCAGCGTATTCCGACGTACTCTACTTGGAAGAGTTAATCGGGCCGGACACCATCAATACCGTTCCACCTGCTACAATGCGGGCCTTTCGGGAGCATGGACGGGTACGTGGCAAAACGCTCGAAGAAGGGTTGTCAGAAGCCAAATTAGCTCTCAATCAGCTCTCGAAGCTTGGCATCGATCTGGACGCCATTGCAAACCGACGGTTTAGCGGCGTTTTGCGCGTCATTGACCACACTATCGAGCGCAATTCAAACCAAGCAGCACATGGTACATGCATGATGGCGGAAGAAGCAGCCCGCCTCGCGTTCATACCAACCCGTCAGAGCATACCGATCGGATGCGGATATGACATTTGCTGCGAGCGGAGGTTTGCTCACCCTCTTCTCCGACGGCACAAATATCAGGGTGGGTTGCGGTATGCCAGCCGACGCTATGTATTGGGTGACGGATTGTGACCAAGGCTCGAGGTTTCTCTAAAACGGTTTCTGGATACTCTTCGAGCAAGATGCCAGCGTCCCAGGCGTGAGCGATAAATGAAATGTATGGAGATGTCACATTCGGATGCAATTGTATTTTTCGGTGCGACGGGGGATCTCGCCTATAAGCAGATCTTCCCAGCGCTTCAGGCGCTCGTCAAACGGCATGACCTCGACACACCGATCATAGGCGTGGCGAAAGCGGGGTGGGCTCTCGACCAGCTTAGAGCACGCGCGAGAGAGAGCGTCGCCCAGCACGGCGGGGTGGACGAGGTCGCCTTCGGGAGGTTGTCGGCTTTACTGCAATACGTGGACGGCGATTATCGCGAACCGGGGACGTACGCACAGTTGCGTAAACACCTCGGCAACTCCCATCGCCCGTTGTATTATTTGGCTATTCCTCCAAGCATGTTCGCCACGGTTGCGGATGGACTGGCGCAAGCGGGCTGCGCTGCAGAGGCGCGCGTAGTCGTAGAAAAGCCGTTCGGACGCGATCAGGCGTCGGCCCGCGACCTAAACAACATTCTTCATCGATCCTTTACCGAGTCCGCCATTTTCCGCATCGACCATTTTCTCGGCAAGGAACCCGTCCAGAACATTCTTTACACGCGCTTCGCAAATCTGTTTCTCGAGCCGATCTGGAACCGTACTCACATACGCTCCGTACAGATCACCATGGCGGAGAACTTCGGTGTCCAAGGTCGCGGACGGTTTTACGAAGAAGCCGGCGCGATCCGCGACGTGATTCAGAATCACCTGTTGCAAGTGCTGGCCTGCCTCGCCATGGATCCCCCGACAGGGGAAGACCACGACGCGATCCGGGATGAAAAGACGCGCTTGCTTAAAGCTGTTCGGCCGCTTGCGACTGCGGATGTCTTGCGTGGACAGTTTCGCGGTTATCGGCAGGAAGAAGGCGTGGCGCGGGACTCTCAAGTAGAGACCTATGCGGCCGTTAAGCTCTTCATTGACACTTGGCGCTGGGCTGGCGTGCCTTTCTACATCAGGGCCGGCAAGTGCCTGCCGATCACCGTCAACGAAGTGATCGTCACCTTCAAGCACCCTCCGCGCGAGACATTCGGCGAGAGGACTCCAGGCCTGGCAAATCACCTCCGATTGCGTTTGAGCCCGGAAGTCGTAATCGCCCTCGGAATGCGGGTGAAGCTTCCTGGTGGACAAATGGTCGGAGAAGATGTGGAGCTGATCGCCACACATCAGAGTGGGGACGAAATGTCGCCTTACGAACGCCTGTTGGGAGACGCACTCCACGGAGACCCGTCACTCTTCGCGAAAGAGGATGCGATTGAGGCGCAATGGAGAATCGTGGGGCCCGTATTGGGTGACGTGGCCCCTGTCCATGAATATGCGCCGAACACGTGGGGACCGGCGGAAGCAAAGTCGATGATGGAACACCTGGGCGGCTGGGTCGACCCTAAACCTGCCCGTGTGCCTGCTGACAAGTAATACCCGTAGATCGATGGGCGGATGGATCAGATCCTAAAAGCTTGCCTGAAACAGTGAGTCGCGGAAGAGCCGATTCACCAGTACGAGGAAAGACTGCTCCTGGTGGCGATCTCCCGCGACGACCCAGGATCTGTTTTTGGGGTGTGGATGGAAGCCGTCTCCTGTGCGGGGCTGGATCATCCGCAAAACGTGCATATTGGACGTAGGTGTACTGGCCGCGCCGCGTGGTCGTGATCGCCTTTTCCAGCATCCGATCCGCCTCAGTAAGGTAGAAGCGATCAACGAAGAGAAAAGCCGGATGGTGGATCTATCGAAGGGAGAGACGTTTTCCTTCCTGGGCTTTGAGTTCCGTCGCATTTTGAGCCGTAACCAGAAGTGGCGACCGTATTTTGCGCCCAAGCTCAGAAACGGACAGCGCTGTTTGCAAAGCTCAGGGAGATCTTCCGACCGTTTACCAGCCAACCCGTAGGCCGGGTGATCGAACTGATTAATCCGATCCTGCGAGGCTGGGTGAACTACTTTGCAGTGGGACACTCGAGCCAGTGCTTTTCGATGATCGAAGACTGGGTGGAAAAGAAGGTTCGGCGACACTTGATGCGTGCCCGGCAACGCCAAGGATTCGGCTAGAAAAGGTGGAGTAGCAAATGGCTCTACGGGACGCTCGGTCTATTTCATGAATACCGAGTGAAGCGCGGGATGTCAGCAGCGAAAGCACTTCTAGCGTGAAGCAGCCGCATAATCTGGACAAGAAGCACACAGGAAAGCCCAGTGCGGGAAATCCGCACGCTGGGTTTGATGAGGCGGGGATTGGAAACGGGTCTATGGTGGCGCTATTGGGGCACTCCCGTCAGGAAACGGGGAGCAACAGATCGGCGCAACCTAAAGAGCCGCGCCAGTCCTCGACACTACTCGTGAATGGAAGAGCCATCGTTCACCTCCATCGTTCACCTCCACTTGACTTCTGCCGCACCACCGGTGTAAGAGAAGCTTTGTCAAAGGACGTCAAGAAATAGGCAACACCGAGCACGGTTCAATCGCCTTCTGGACGGTCTGACGTTTTGACGATCTCTTTACGACAGCTAGTCTGTTCTTGACCCGCTCTTGATGTTGCTAATTATAAATTCAAATCTGGGAGCGACTGGCATGGTGAACGAGGGGTCGAACCGCTCTGGCGGCGCGCGGAGTGACAACGAATTGGTGGAGCGGATCCGGTCAGGTGACACAGCCCTCTACGAAGTATTGGCGCAACGCTCTAATCCAGCTCTGCGCGGATGGCTCCGAAGGTTCACCTGGGATACCGATGAAGTGGAGGAACTCATTCAAGAGACTCATTACCGGGCTTTTTCACATCTCCACCAATTCGCTGGACGCGCCAGCTTTCTGTCATGGTTGGTGAGGATTGCGACGAACCAAGCTATATCGCGCCGGCGCCGAGCCGTTCGCGAGCCTTGTTTCCTCACTGGTCATTATCCCGACGATCGCGCTGATACCGCCTTTGCCTCGGTTCTCCAAAACCCGGAACAGCAGGCCATGCAAGCGGAGTTGCGAAGAATGCTTCGGGATGCGATTGCTAACCTGCCTGAAGCCTACCGTTCCGCTATTCTCCTGGTGGAGTTGGAAGAGATGACGCCTCCCGAGGCGGCAATCAAGCTGCATCTCAGCATAGCTGGCGTCAAGACGCGCCTACATCGCGGCAGAAGCCTCCTGCGGCAAAGAATCAGCACTCGGAGGCTGGAGTTGGTTTATTAAGACGTCGTTGAGATTCCTTAACTTGCTTCTATGGTTCTTTGATCTATGCTCGTTTATCCAAATAATCTAGTTTCGGGATGCACCCAAGCCTTCGAAGCTGCGTACCCTCCCGTTTCCCAACGAAATGAGACACGCGGCGCGTGGAGTAGAGATTTCTAGCAGATGGCTGAGTGCGAGGTGACGACGTGGTGAAACGGCTGACTCAGTTTCGTTCGGTGTTGCTCGCGGCCCCTCATCGCGTTGCTTCAACCTCTGAGCCTCCGACGAAAAGCATTCGACTCAAGGAGGTGCGGCGGTCCAGCTCGTTTCGTCTTCTGAACCGTGTCCTTCCGGTCTTCGTTGTACTCGTGCTTGTTGCGATTGTTGTGGCCTCGCCCTGGATCGAAGCACACGTCTTCGCTTATGCCGCCCGGCGCATGACCTTCCATTTAGTTCATGCACCGGGCGTTCCCTCCGCCAGTGCGACGGCCGGCCCGTACGACATCCGTCTCGGATACGCAAAACTGCGATCGGCCACTGAGAACTCACAGCGAGCTGGCTTCAAAATCGTGGCCCACGCGCAGTCTTCCTGGCTCGAGAGTACCGCGATGAAGTTTGGTCTTCCCCCGATCTATGTAGAAAAATCCCAAGCCGGACTCGAGATTCTCGATGATCGTGACCAGCCCATGTATCGGGCCCTGACGCCACGCCGAGTCTATCGGGACTTTGCCTCTATCCCACAACTGATCGTTCAAAGCTTGTTGTTTGCCGAAAATCGAGAAATCCTTGATGCTTCTACACCTTACCGGAATCCTACGGTGGAATGGGACCGCCTGGCACGAGCTGGAATTGACTTCGCTCTGCACAGCGTTGATCGGACGCATCGCGTGTCAGGCGGCAGCACAGTGGCGACCCAGCTGGAAAAACTGCGCCACTCCGCGAGAGGACAAACGGCATCGACTGGAGACAAGCTACGCCAAATGCTTTCTGCCTCCCTACGTGCGTATCAGAAAGGACCACAAAATCTTGCAGCTCGAAAGCAGATCGTATCCGACTACATCAATTCGCTCCCGCTCGCCGCAATCGCTCGCCACGGCGAAGTGACGGGACTCGCTGACGGTCTTCAGGCATGGTTCGGTGCGGATGTCGACGATCTCAATCGGTTACTTGATTTGAGTGACGACGCGGCTGAATCGACGGGCCGCATGCACGAGAAGGCGCTGGCGTACCGGGAAGCGCTGAGTCTGCTACTGGCGGCAAAGAAGCCGTCAACATATCTCGCGAGCGGCGCCCAAACAGCCCTGACACACCGGGTGGATGCCTATCTCCGTTTGCTGGCCAAGAGCGGCGTGATCTCGGGGACGCTGCGGGATGCAGCACTCGATACCAAGCTCCCATCTCGCACCATTCAGAAGCCCCAGCTTTCTACATCTGACTTTGCCGGCCGCAAGGGTATTGATGCTGTCCGGGCCGGACTGCTCCCGCTGCTTGGTGTACAAGATCTGTATGACCTGGACCGTTTCGACCTTGCCGTTCAGGCAACGCTCGATCAGCCGGTGACCGAAGCGGTCGGTCGCACGCTCCAGTCGGTCAGCAACGCCGTCCCCGCGACCGAGCCCAGGCTCTTCGGAAAGCACCTCCTGAACCCCGCGACCGGCGGCGGAGTCGTATATAGCTTCATGCTATATGAGCGCAGCAACGGCGTTAACCTTCTAAGGGTTCAGGCTGACAGCTACAAGCAACCTCTCAACATTAATCAAGGCACCAAGCTCGAGCTCGGCTCGACGGCGAAATTGAGGACGCTGGCATGCTACTTGGAGCTTGTCTCCGAGCTGCACTCACGCCTCGCCGGAAAAATAGCCGAAGAGCTCAGGGGGATTTCGATCCACGCAGAAGACGCTCTCTCGGATTGGGCTGTCCGCTATCTAACATCGACTTCGGACAGAAGCCTTCCTGCGATGCTCGAAGCGGCTATGAATCGCAGTTACTCAGCCAACCCAGGCGAGACATTCTTCACGGGCGGTGGCGTTCACCACTTCGCCAACTTCGAGCGCGAGGATAGTGGCCGTATTGTAACCGTTCGCGAAGCGTTTCAGCGCTCCGTGAATCTGGCTTTCATTCGCCTCATGCGGGACATCGTTCACTATCGGATGGTTCAAAACGTGGACTCGCGTTCAGTACTCGACAGCAATGTGGTGAGCTCGCTGCGTCGTCGTTACCTAGAGCGGTTTGCCGACATGGAAGGACAAGAGTTTCTGAGGCAGTTCTATCGGAAATACGAGAGCCGCCGGAAATTGGCATTGACCACGCTGTTGTCCGCACGTCCGCTCACGCCAAGCAGATTCGCGGCTATTTACCGCTATGTCCGACCTGAAGCTGGGCTACAGGAGTTTGAGCGGTCCGCGATGTCTTGCTCTTTGCCAGTACGAACGGATGAGATGGTCTCCCTGTACACCCGATTTGGCCCGGAGAAGTTCAGCTTGAACGATCAGGGATACCTGGCCCGGGTGCACCCACTCGAACTCTGGGTGGTTGCTTACCTTGTTCGGCATCCGGAGGCCAGTCTCTCGGAAGTCCTGTCCGCCAGCGCGCCAGCGCG
>DATLVQ010000310.1:0-17165 GCA_035577325.1 Bryobacteraceae bacterium
TGCAAGGGAAGCGGATAATAGACTTCGGACCCGATTCCCCGCCCCTTCAGGTAGGATTGCAGCGCATCGCGTTCGGCGCAGCGGATGACGAACTGGTTGTAGACATGCCGGGTCTGGTAATCGGCCGGGATGGGCGGGATCACCGGGACCGAGAGCTTTGCGAACGCCGTCCGGTAGCGGTCGGCATTGGTCTGGCGGCCGGCGGTCCAGCTGTCTAAATATCGGAACTTCACGCGGAGCACCGCCGCCTGCAAGGCATCGAGGCGCGAATTGATGCCGATCCACTGATGGAAATATTTACCGGTGCGACCGTGCACGCGGAGAGCGGACAGGCGTTCGGCGAGAGTGGCGTCATTGGTGGTGATCATGCCGCCGTCGCCGTAGCCGCCCAGGTTCTTGCTGGGGAAGAAGCTGAATGCGCCAACGTGTCCCATGCTGCCGGCTCGCCGTCTCCGGTACTCTGCGCCAATCGACTGCGCCGCATCTTCGATAACAGCTATGCCGCGTTCCTGGGCCATGGCGCAAATCGGGTCCATGTCGGCGCAGCCCCCGAACAGATGGACCGGGATTATGGCGCGAACCTTGGGATGGGCATCCAGAACGGCCGCCAAGCGGCCAGTGTCGATATTGAAGGTGGACTCCTGGACGTCCACAAAAACCGGGACGGCTCCCGTGCGGGAGATAGCGCCCGCAGTGGCGAAGAACGTATAGGGTGTGGTCAGGACCTCGTCGCCGGGATGGATGTCGAGCGCCATCAGTGCAAGAGACAACGCATCCGATCCCGAGGCGCAACCGACGGCGTGTTCGGCCTCGCAATACGATGCGATTTCCGCCTCGAACTTTTTCACGTCCTCACCGAGGATGAACTTCTGTGAGTCGATCACGCGCACAACTTCGGTCAGGACTTCGTCTCTGATTTGCTTATGCTGGGCCGAAAGATCCAGCAATGGGATTTGCTTGACGCTTACTGTGCTCACGTTCTTTCTCCTTCGCTAGGCTCTTTCAGGTTGAATCTGCTGTCCGGATTTGACGTAGCTGGCGCCGCACGCATGGCACTTGCTCGTGTCAGCGGCCGCGCCGCCGAATTCGAGGGCAATACCGCAAGCGCATATCCAGCCCCGCTGCCGGGCCGGGTTTCCATAGACCAAAGCGTAGTCGGGGATGTCACGCGTTACAACCGAGCCGGCGCCTACGAAGGCGTACCGGCCGATTGTGGTTCCGCAAACGACCGTGCAATTAGCTCCCAAAGAAGCTCCCTTACGAACCAGGGTGGTCTTGTACTCGTCCTTTCGGACGACGTGGCTGCGAGGATTCAAAACATTGGTGAAGACCATGGAGGGCCCACAAAACACATCGTCCTCCAGGATGCAACCGGTATAGACCGAGACGTTATTCTGAATTTTCACATTATCGCCAACCACAACGTCGGGTGAGATGACGACATTCTGACCGATGTTGCAGCGCGCACCGATCCGTGAATTCTTCATGACATGAGAGAAATGCCAGATCTTTGTGCCAGCTCCGATCGAGCAAGGCTCGTCGACGTAACTGGATTCATGCAGAAAATAACTTGGCTGCTCCATAGCTCCACTCACCCTGTGCTTGGGTCATGTTCTCCCGAAGCGATCCGGACGGAAAAAAGCGGTACAGGCTGAATATTAGCACCTGGATGACCAAAAAGCCGTACGAAGCTCCTTTGACAGCCGCCTCATGCATGCCAGGTTCCGCCCAACCAGCTCGAAAACTCCGGCGGCAATAGGAAATTGGCACGGGGCTCTGCTTTTTTGGCAGACTTTCGGAGGGTCGGGTGCCAGCCGCCAGGAAGCATGGCCACCCCGCCAGCCTGATATCCTCGTACTCGAAAAGCCGGGAACCAAGGAAAATATTTGGGAAACTGCTCCGCGATCTGAATCTAAATGACACAATATAAACAGTTTGTTGACTTATGATTTTTGGCGAGTCGATTGCGTAGTAGTATGCAAAGTCAGGGTTTTAAGGCGACAATAGTAACAATAGAAAGGTACAAGATCGAATGGTGACTTCGGGCAACGAACGGCGGATCGCTCCTAAGCCAGCGGATGGCGAAGCGGGCCAGATGCCGTTAGACCACTACTTGCGGATCATCATGCACCGCAAATGGCTGGCCCTCGGCGTTTGGCTGTTGGTAACCGTGGGCACGTTTGTTGTGAGCTGGCGGCTACCGGACACATACACCTCGGAAACCGTCATCCTGGTAGATCCGCAGAAAGTCCCGGAGGCCTACGTGAAGGCGACTGTGACCGGGGATATCCGCAATCGCCTGGGCACTTTGTCTCAACAGATCTTGAGCGCTACGCGGCTGCAAAAAATTATCGATACGCTCAATCTCTATCCCGAAGAACGAAAGCGAGGGATGGCTCGCGAAGACATCATCACTCTGATGCGGTCGGACATCTTCGTCCGGGTAGTGAGCGAGTTCGGATCCAATCAAGATTTGCAGGCGTTCCGGATCACCTACAGCGGAAGAGAACCGCGGCTGGTGGCGCAAGTTACCAATCAACTGGCCAATTTGTTTATTGAAGAGAACCTGAAAGCCCGTCAGGACCAGGCGCAGGGGACAACCGACTTTCTCGAAAACCGGTTGCAGGAAGCCCGCAAAAAACTGGAAGAGCAAGAAACCAGAGTGAAGGATTTCAGATTGAAGCATGTGGGGGAGATGCCGGAGCAGCAAACGGCCGACCTGCAGCTTCTAGGTCAAGTGCAATCGCAATTGCAACTGGAATCAGATGCGGTAGCTCGAGCGGAGCAGCAGAAGAGCTACATTCAGTCGATGATGGCGCAAGCCACGCCCGTCGTCGATCTGGATGATGGAGGGCAAACGAGTTCGGCTGCCGCCGTTACAAAAGCGCCGAGCGCACCCAAGCCGCTAGTCGTGGCCAAGGCGAAGCTGGCGGAACTCTTGTCTCATTATGGCGAACAACATCCCGATGTAAAACGGCTCCAGAGGCAGATCGAGGACGAAGAGGCGAGAGAGGCGAAGCAGAGGCAGGAAGCTCCGGCACCTGCCGATGATGCACAGCCAGCGCGGGCGGAATCGCCCAAGCGGCCGGTGACGCCTCCGGTGCGCCATTTTAACCCGGTGCTCCAGTCAGAATTATCGGCGCTCGATGCCGAGATTGTGAAACGTAAGGCCGAACAACAGCGCTTGACCTCTCTGGTGGCGACGTATCGGTCCAAGCTGGACGCCATTCCAGTGCGGGAGCAGGAGTTCGCGGCCCTGCAGAGAGATTATGAAATTTCCAAGAAGGACTACGACAGCCTTCAGGAAAAGCATCTTCTAGCTCAAACCGCAACACAGCTCGAATTCCGTCAGAAGGGCGAGAAGTTCGAGATTATCGACCCGGCTCAGCCTGCGGAGAGGCCCGCACGACCTAATCGCCTGCTGATCAATCTGGCTGGGACGTTTGGAGGTCTGGTTCTCGGCCTGATGCTGGCGACCGCGAAGGAGTTCTTCGCAGCGTCCATTACGGTACCCCAAGACATCGCAGCGGTATGCAGCCTGGCGGTATTGGGAGTGATTCCAGTGATCCTGACGCATGCCGACCAGCGTCTCCGGAGGAAGAGATTAGTGTTCGCAGCCGCAACTTTTGTGGTGGCAGCCCTGGCCGGCGGGGCGATTTTCCTGTATCGCTACCGCACGTTAGTTTAGGGAACGCGAGGCAACCTGAATTGATCACAATGGCACGTAACCCACGAACCCTGGCTTTGTCTAGGCCTGGCGCACCCCAAGGAGCAGACAATCTGTCTCATGCCGGGGAACAGATTGGCACTAGCCCATTTGGAATCAGGATGAATGAAACGTGGCATCACACGTGCGAGAGCAAACGCATCATGGCACCACGTAAGTTTGATGGTCCAGGGAAGAACTCTGGCGCTGCATTGGCAAATCTATGAATAAGAGAGCATCCAATATATGAGCCGACTTTATGACGCCTTAAAGGAGGCGGGCCATTTCCGTCAGGGTGTGGAAGGAAGAGCCGGCGAGAACGTCTGGGATGAACTAGGGCTCAAAGGCAGGGAGATTGGCTCGGCCCTGCACGATCCCGACGTGAGCGATACCGGCGCATCGGCGCCGGGTCCGGCAGACGAGGCAGATGCCTTGATTCCCCAAAAGAGCTTTCTTGATGCAGAGTCCGCGCCGCCGTATGGAGAGCTGGGAATTACGATCGCAGCTTCTTTGAATCGAAAGGCGCGGCTGATGCCTCACGCCGTCGATCCCTCGATCGCGGAGCATTATCGCAGGCTGCGCACGAAGATCCTGCAGCAACAGGCAGAGAGACCGTTCCGAAGTCTGGTCGTGACCAGTGCCAATCCGCAGGAAGGCAAGACGGTGACCGTTCTGAATCTGGGAATGAGCTTCGCCATGCTGCCTTCGTTCAAGGTGCTGGTCGTTGATGTAGACTTGCGACAAGGGAAGTTGGAACAATGGTTGGGAGTGGACAATAGCCACCCAGGATTGAGCAATCTGATTGACGGCTCGGCTGAATTGGAAGATGTGGTGTTGAAATCCGATGCGATTCCGATGCACTTCATTGTGCGAGGAAACTCGCAGATGCATGACATGCACTCCTCGCAATTGGCCGGTCATATCCAAAGAATGACCGAGCAGTACGACCTGGTCTTGGTGGATACGGCACCCGTGACGCTGATGGCGGATGTACAACTGCTGGCGGCGAGTTGTGATGCGATTCTGCTGGTCGCGCGGGCGTTCTCCACCAGCCGCAAAGCCATGGCACGCGCGCTCGATGAGCTTCAGCCATTTCGTGTGATTGGCACGGTATTGAACGCGACGAGCGAAGTGCAACGTTACCGGTATTACTCAGGTTCCTGAGACCGTCATGAGCGGGTTACTCTCGATGGAAGGCAGTTATTTGGTGAAAGAAAAGACGCGTGTGGAGGCGCGGCCGTTAGAGCCGGGCGAAGAGGGGTCTTGGGACCGATTTGTCGCCTCCTCGGCGATGGGGACATTTTTTCACCTGACCGGATGGGGAACGATAGTCGAACATGTGCTGGGCCATGAATCCTTTCGCCTTATAGCGCGTGACACCAAAGGGGTCAGCGGCGTGTTTCCGATAAGCCTTGTACGGAACAAACTGTTTGGCGACTGCCTGGTCTCCCTGCCGCTCGCGGTTTATGGCGGGATTTGTGCCGACGACGAGGAATCGTATTTCAGTTTGCTAAAAGCGGGGAGTGATCTGGCTTCGCGGCTGGGAGTCAGGTATCTGGAGATGCGAAACCTCACCGAGCCCTTCCCAACGTCGCTGCCGGGAAAAGACCTTTACGTGACGTTTACGCAAGACCTGTCCGCCGGACCAGATAAATTGCTGCAAGGCTTGCCGCGAGATACCCGCTACGCGGTGCGAAAGTCTTTGAAGGCGGGACTGGATTGGACCGAGGATCTCAGTATCGACGAATTTTACGAGATCTATGCCAGAAGCGTCCATCGTCTGGGCACTCCGGTTTTCTCGAAGGAGTTGTTTGCCAGCTTGCGGAGGGAATTTCCAAAGCAATGCAGGCTATTTGGCGTTCGCAAGGGAAAGACCGCCATTGCCGGAGTGCTCTGCCTTTATTATCAAGACCGTGTCATGCCGTACTACGGCGGGTCGCTGCCGGAATTCTACAAAGACTCGCCAAACAACTTCATGTATTGGAGTTTGATCTGTCAGAGTCACCGCGAAGGATTTCGTCAGTTTGATTTCGGGCGAAGCAAGCGGGGAACGGGCTCTTTCAACTTCAAGTCATCGTGGGCGATGCAGGTAACCGAACTCCCTTACAAGTATCAACTCATCCGGGCGAAGAAAGTTCCCGAGCTCAGTCCGGTTGACCAGAAGTTCCGGTTGCCTGTGGTTTTGTGGAAGCAAATGCCTTATTCCTGGACGAAGATCCTCGGACCAAGACTGATTCGATGGATACCGTCGGTTTGAGGAAAACTGAACATAGGCGTATAGCTCAGCGGTTAGAGCGCCCTGTCTAAACTCCAGGGAGGTCGTAGGTTCGAATCCTGCTGCGCCTACCAAATTACGATCGTGAGAATTCTTTACCTTTGTCATCGCATCCCGTATCCACCGAACAAGGGCGACAAGATTCGCGCCTTTCATCAACTGCGTGCGATGGGAGCGCGGCATGAAGTGGATCTGTTTACTCTGGCGGATGAAGACGTCGATACCGCGCACATACGCGCATTGCGCGAATATTGCACGCGAGTTACGGTGGCGCGGCTCAATCCGCGCTGGGCGCGTTTGCGGTCGCTGCCGCACGTGGTCACGCGGGCGCCGCTGACAGTCCCGTACTTCCATTCCGGAGAACTGCAGCGCGAGGTACGGCAAGCCTTCCGGTCGAACAGCTATGACCGGATCTTCATCTACTGCTCGGCGATGGCGCAATACGTCGACGGGCACCATGGGATTCCGATTCTAACCGATCTAGTGGACGTCGATTCGGATAAGTGGATTCAATACGCCGCGTACACAAAGTTTCCCTTCTCGGCAGTGTACCGGCGAGAGGGGCGGCGACTGAGGGAATACGAGCGGCGCATATGCGAGAGATCATCGTGTGTGATCGTAACAACGGAGCGGGAAGCGCAGCTGCTCCGGCAGATCACGCAAGCCGCCGCGGTTCACGTGATTCCGAACGGAGTGGATACCGGCTACTTCAGTCCGCGGCAGATTCCAGCTGAGTCCGGCCCTGCAACCGTTATTTTCACCGGAGACATGAGTTACTTTCCTAACGAGGAGGCTGTGGTGTTCTTCGCCGGCAAGGTACTCCCTGTGATCCAACAGTCCATTCCCGGCGCACGATTTCTGATTGTGGGCCGGAAGCCCGGCCGCAACGTTCTAGCCTTGCGGAAAGTGGAGGGAGTGGAAGTGACCGGCTTTGTGCCGGACGTGCGCACTTATCTCGCCCAAGCGCAGGTCGCGGTGGCTCCATTTTCCATCGCTGCCGGAATTCAGAACAAAATACTGGAGGCTATGGCCTACGGCCTTCCGGTGGCGGCGACGCCTCGCGCCCTGCAGGGCGTTTCAGCCAATGTGGCCGAGGTGGTGGAGACCGGGCACACGGCAGAAGAACTGGCGGGGAAAATCGCGCGGCTGTTGCAGAACCCTGAGCAGGCGCGCTCCATCGGCATCGAGGGCCGCCGCCGCGTTACCGCTGATTATCAATGGGAACAATCACTGGATCAGCTGCTGCGGTTGCTCGAAGACCCATTTCATGCAGATTCGCTTGACACAGAAGCGAACTCGCACTGCTCATTCCGGGCGCTATGAATTACTTGAGGACCAAACAGAGCGGCGCACCACAAGAAGAATCAGCGGCGACGGTGCTGATGCTGCTGACCAACGCCTACGATCCGGACCCGCGGGTGCGGCAAGAGGCGCTCGCTCTGATCGGTATGGGCTTCGATGTCCGACTGCTGGCCTGGGATCGCGACTTGAAGAGCCCGGAGACGGAAAAGATGGAAGGGGTCAGGGTCGAGCGTGTCCGACTGGCTTCGCGACACGGCAGAGGGACCGCCCAGCTCTTCTTTTATGGTTTGCTTTACCTTCGGATGTTCTGGCGCGGATGGAGAACTCCGTTCGCTGCGGTCCACTGTCACGACCTGGATACGTTGCCTCTCGGCTTCGTGCTGGGGAAGTTGAAGCGCAAGCCGATCGTATACGATGCGCATGAAAGCTTCCTCGAGATGTTCGAGGGGCGCGTGCACCCCTGGGTGCTTCGAATTTTAATGGCGCTTGAAAACTTCATGCTGCGCCGCGTCGATTTGCTAATCACCGTAGGCGAAAAGCTGCGGCGCTATTTTGAAGAGCGGGGGGCGCATCACACCGCTGTAGTGGGTAACTGGAAGGACCTGAAAGATTTTCAACGAACCGCCGAGGAGAACCGTCAGATCCGCGCCAGGCTGGGGATTCCGCCGGAAGCCGTAGTGGTCACGTGCATTACACAGTTGCTCAGGAACCGCATGATCGAGGAGCTGGTGGAGGCTGTCCGGACCTACCCCGATGTTTATGTGATCCTGGCTGGCAAAGGTGAACTCGAAACGATGGTGGTGAAGTGGGCGGCGGAGAATCCGCGCATCATTCATCTGGGATTCATTCATGCGTCCACAGTGGCAAGCTACACCTGTGCTTCCGACGTCATTTATTGCGGGTTCGATCCGGCGATGCGCAATTTCCGGTTCGCCGCTCCCAATAAGCTGTTCGAGGCCTTGGCCGCCGGAAAGCCTTTAATCACGCCGGACATCGGTGAGATCGGAGATCTGGTGCGCGAGTCGAACTGCGGCGTGGTCATGGCTGATTGCAGCGCGCGGAGCGTGCGCGAGGCCATTGGACGCATGCGTGACCCGGCTTTGCGAGCAGTGTGGACGGAGAACGCGACCAGTCTCGGCCGAGCCGAGATGAATTGGAACAAGGGTCGGGAAGTTCTGTATCAGGAATACTCGCAGCTCGTGCCGGAACTCGGAACCTCGATAAGGCGGTCCGCGGATCCTGAAGTGAAGGCGGCGGGCATCGCCGCGCCCATAACTGTTCCTAATGGCGGAAGGACGGAACTGTAATGGCAATCCGCATCCTGCACGTAGTGGAAGCCCTGGGCGTAGGTGGCGGCGTAGAAAACGGTATCGCCAACCTGATTGAACACACCGATCACGACCGGTTCGAGCATGTGCTGTGCGGCGTATTCCGCCTGGGCGCTCAAGTGGAGCGGTATCCATCGGACCGTGTGCGACTGTTATGCCTGGAGCAACAGGAAAGGAAGTTTTCCGTTCAGGTGGGGCCACTGGCGCGTATGATACGCCATGTTAAACCGGACATCGTGCATTCCAGAAACTGGGGCGCCCTGGAGGCCGTGATCGCGGCGCGTTGGACCGCATCATGCTCCGTTATCCACAGTGAACATGGCGTCGAGATGAATCCTTCCGCGGAGCCGCGGCGGCGCAGCTGGTTTCGGCGCGGGGCGTTTGCATTAGCAGACGAGGTATTCTCGGTTTCCTACCAGCTGAGAGAGACGCTCGCCCGGCGGACCGGTTTTCCTCTGCGCAAAATCGGGGTGATTCACAACGGGGTGGACACGCGGCGCTTCCGGCCGGATCCTTTGACGCGGCGCCGATTCCGCGAGGAATTGGGTATCGGAGAGAAAGAATTTTGCATCGGCTGCGTCGGGCGGCTGAACAAGATCAAGGATTATCCCACGATGCTTCGAGCCGCGGAAACGTTCGGCGCATCCTGCCCGTCCTGGCGTCTGTTGATCGTTGGCGACGGGCCGGAGCGGAGCGCGCTAGAGGAATTTGCAGGGACCCGGCCCGTCCTAGCCGGCAGAGTCCAATTTCTTGGAATGACGGACCGGGTACCCGCATTCCTCAATGCCATCGACGCTTATGTCCTGCCATCCCTCTGCGAAGGAATATCGAACTCGCTACTCGAGGCCATGGCGGCGGGAGTGCCAGCAGTGGCATCCGAGACTGGAGGGAATCCGGAGGTCATTGAAGACGGTGAATCGGGACTCCTGTTTCCAGTGGGCGATGCCCGGCGACTGGCAGAGCAGCTGGTTTTGCTCTGGAGCAACCAGACGTTTCGGGAAGGATTGATACGGCACGCGCTCCGCAGGGTAAATGAACAGTTCTCACTGAGTACGATGGTCGAGCAATACCAAAGCATGTACGAGCGCCTGGCTGTCAAACGGCACGCGAGGCACAGGGGCCTCCGATCGATGGAGCATACCGTGCCCTCCTCCGCGAAAGAAGAACGGTTGACCTAAGATATGTGTGGGATTTGTGGCATTTTCGAGCCTTCGCGCATGTCCGTGGTAGAGCGCGACATGGTCAAGGCGATGGCCGATACGCTATACCACCGCGGGCCCGATGACGAGGGTTACTACTGCGGCCCGGGCATCGGTCTGGGATTTCGCCGGTTGAGCATCATCGATGTTGCCGGCGGGCACCAGCCCCAGACGAACGAAGACGAGACCATCTGGATCGCGTTCAACGGCGAGATCTATAACTTTCAGGAACTCAACCGAAAATACCTCGCAAACGGCCACCAATTCCGCACGCGCTCGGACACCGAGACCATCGTTCATTTGTATGAGGAACTGGGAGAGGGCTGTTTCGCCGAACTTAGGGGCATGTTTGCCATTGCTCTATGGGATAGCCGCAAGAGAAAGCTGCTGCTGGCCCGCGACCGTGTCGGTAAGAAACCCCTGTTCTATTCGTGGGACGGCCGGCGGCTGCTGTTCGGTTCGGAGATGAAGGCGCTGTGCGCGGTGGACCATGCGCACGATGTCGACCTGGAAGCGCTGTCGGACTACTTTTCCTATCTGTACGTCCCGGCTCCGAAAACCATTTACCGCCAGATTCGGAAGCTCAGGCCCGCTCATTATCTCGTGGTAGACGCACAGGGGATCCGGGAAGTTCCCTATTGGGAACTGCGGTTCGCGCAGCCGCGAGAACGTGCCGAATCCGACTGGTGTGAGCGCCTGATGGAAGAGTACAGGACTTCGGTGAAGATTCGCCTGATCAGCGACGTGCCGCTCGGGGCGTTCCTGAGTGGCGGCGTGGACTCTTCCTCCGTCGTTGCGCTGATGAATGAACTGCAACCGCCCGTCACCACTTGTTCGATCGGCTTCACGGAAGAAACCTACAATGAAGCGGCCGAGGCAAGAGAATTCGCGACCTCGTTGCATGCCGACCACCACGAACAGATTGTCAATCCGCAGGCCGTAGATATTGTCGAGAAACTCGCCTGGCACTACGACGAGCCGTTTGCCGATTCGTCCGCCGTGCCGACTTACTATGTTTCGAAAATCGCGCGGCAGCATGTGACGGTGGCGCTTTCGGGCGACGGCGGCGACGAGAATTTCGCCGGGTACCGACGGTACAAGTTTGACGTGCGCGAAAACTGGATGCGATCCCTGCTCCCCGCGGGGGTACGGCGGAATGTATTTGGGCCGCTCGCCCAGTGGTATCCGAAGGCAGACTGGGCCCCACGGATATTCCGGGCGAAGAGTACGTTGGAGAGTCTGGCGCGTTCTCCGCTGGAGGGCTATTTCAACACGATGTCGAGCTGTCCTCCGAATATGAAACATAATTTGCTCAGCGGAGATGTGCTGAGGGCGCTGAACGGATACGATTCAATCGAGGTCCTGCGCCATCACTACGATCGCGCCGATACGACCGACCCGCTGTCGCGCATCCAGTATGTCGACATCAAGACATATCTGGTGGACGACATTCTGGTAAAGGTAGACCGGGCGAGCATGGCCAATTCACTCGAGGTGCGCTGCCCGCTGCTGGACCACCGCCTAATGGAGCTGATCGCTGCGATTCCCTCCGGTCTCAAGCTGCACGGCGGGCGCGGGAAATACATTTTCAAAAGGGCGCTGGAGCCGGTGCTCCCGGCGAGCATCCTGAACCGGCGAAAATGGGGCTTCGGAGTTCCGCTGGCGACCTGGTTCCGATCCGATCTTAAGGATTTCGCGTACCAAGCTATCTTCACAACTCCGGACAGTTACCTGAACTACAGTTTCCTGGCCCAGTGCTGGAATCAGCATCAGCGCGGACAACGCGATTGGTCTTCTCTGCTCTGGCAAGCCCTCATGTTCAAGAGCTGGCAGGGGGTTTACAAAGTCACATGAGCGGCATTTGCGCGGTTTGGCGAAAACAAAACCCCGGGGCGGCGCTCGAGACTGTGGGCTTGCTGTGCAGCGGGTTGAAACTGGATGACTCCGAGCGCATCGAGACGGCAGCGGGGGAAGGCGTCGGCGTCGGCATGTCCGCCCGTTTTCCAACCCAGCAGATTTTTCAGAACGACCGGCTGCTCATCGCTTGCGAGTCGGACCTTTATAACGAAGCAGATATCTGGAAAACGCTGGGAGCGGCGCCGCGTTCCTCGGCGCAACTCGCGGCGGGCGAAGCGATAGCTGGGCTGTACGAGAGGTTTGGCCCCGCGTTCTTGGACCGGCTACGCGGCGATTTCTCATTGGTGCTGTGGGACCGGCGAGAGAAGCTGCTATTGGCGGCCACGGACCGGTTCGGGGTCCATCCACTGGTTTATTACGAAGACGCGAAAGTACTGACAATCGCGTCGCGTATCGACGCGCTGGTGTCAACCTCGGAAGTGCCAAGGGACATTAATCCCCGCGCTATTGCCAAGTATCTGAACTATAGTGTCAACCTGGCGCCAGAGACAATCTTCTCCAAAGTGTCGCGATTGCTTCCCGGCACGTTCCTGCTGGCTTCGGGAGGGAGCGTTCGTCTCGAAAAGTACTGGGACATGCAGTATGAGGAAGATCGACGATCGGACGAAGACCAGCTCAGTCAGCAATTAGAAGAGGCGGTGGCAGAGTCGGTTGCGGCACACTGCAAAGAAGACAAGTTCCCCGAACTCGGCGCCTTCTTGAGCGGCGGCACCGACAGCAGCACTATTGTAGGCATGATGCACCGGCTGAAACGCGGCCCCGTGAAAACATTTTCAATCGGCTTTCAGGAGGAGCGTTTTAATGAGCTGGAATACGCCCGGATAACCGCGACGAAATTCGGCGCCCAGCACCACGAGTATCTTGTCGGCGCCGACGATTGTTTTGACGCGCTGCCGGATATGATCCGGTACTTCGATGAGCCGTTTGGCAACTCGTCTGCGATACCCACGTACTTCTGCGCAAAGCTCGCCGCGCAACACGGCGTTCGCGTCCTGCTGGCCGGCGACGGCGGGGATGAACTTTTCGGCGGTAACGAGAGATATGCCGCGGATAAAATATTTGAAATCTATCAGCGGGTGCCGCGGCTAGTGCGAAAAGGCCTGGTGGAACCGGCCCTGAGCCTGATTCCGTTGCGCAACGGTTTGGTGGGGACGGCGCGCAGCTATGTCCGCCGCTCGAATCTACCGCAGCCAGACCGGTTTTTCTCTTATAACCTGCTGCTCGACAACCCATTGGGGAAGATCTTTGAGACCGGTTTCTTGGAAACACTTGGAAATTATTCGGTGCTGGAAACGCCCTCGCACTACTACTGGCAGGGGCCGGGAAAAGACCCCCTAAACCGGCTGCTCTATCTGGATGTAAAGATCACGCTGGGCGACAACGACCTGCTCAAGGTGACGCGCATGTCGGAATTGGCGGGAATCCGGCCGCGTTTTCCGCTTCTCGACCGGGCTGTCGCGGAGTTGTCGGGACGCATTCCAGCAGGTCTGAAGGTCAAGGGCATCGAGAAGCGTTATCTTTTCAAGCAGGCGTTCCGCGAAATACTGCCGGTCGAAGTGATCAAAAAGAAGAAGCACGGGTTCGGCATCCCGGTGGCGGTTTGGATGAAGTCAGACAAGCGTTTGAGAGAACTGACGCATGACATCCTGCTTTCGCCGCGGACGTACCAGCGCGGGTTTATTCGCCGGAGTTTTGTGGAAGATCTGTTTCAAAAGCATGCGACAGACACAACGGCGTTCTATGGCGATACGCTGTGGCCGTTTCTGACGCTGGAACTCTGGCTTCGCAACACCGTGGATGCACCCGGAAGGTCCACGTGAAGATAGTAGAGATTACAGATGAAGTCGGGCTGTTGGAACTCAGCGGAGCATGGGAAGAGCTACTGGAGCACTCCGCCTCCGCCACCATCTTTCTGACATGGGAGTGGGCTACTGCCTGGTGGAAGGCGTATGGGACGCCAGGCGAGCTAAGAATTCTTCTAGCCATGGACGACAGCAACGCGCTGCGTGGAATGGCTCCCATGCGGCGTCAAATGCTCCGCAAGTATGGCCAGACCTTTCGCGCACTTTCATTTATAGGGGACGGATCCAATGATTCGGATTATCTGGACTTCATCATCCGCGCCGGCGACGAACCTGCCGTCATAGATGCTTTCCTGAAATATTGGGAGGCTGAGCTTTCCATGGGAACTCTGCTGCAGCTGAATGAGATTCCCGAGACTTCTCCCAATCTTCCGTTGCTCCGAGCGGCCGGCGGGTGCGACGGAATGCTTTGGAGCGAAACCGACGTGCCGTGCTCCACAATCTCACTGCCGCGAGACTGGCCCACTTATCTGAGCGGATTGTCCCCCCGCTTTCGCACCAAGGTTCGCTCCGTGATACGAAATCTGGAGGGGCGTTCCGACCTTCGGCTTCAGTTCTGTGAAGATCCTCAACAGCTCGACCAGCTGTTAGGGTCTTTATTTGACCTGCACGGCCGCCGCTGGGCCAAGGAATCGAAGCCCGGTGTGTTTCAGTGGGACAACAAGAGAGTGTTCTATCGAGAGCTTTCTCCCCAGTTACTGCGGCGGGGCCGGCTCTGCTTCTCATGGATGGCGTGGAAAGAGCAGATTCTTGCCTGCCAGTACGGATTCGTTTACCGTGATTGCTACTTCCAGCTGCAGGAGGGTTACGATCCCGATTGCGAGCACTGGAACGTCGGGCTTGGCCTGCGTGCCTGGTCCATTCAACAGCTTTTGAAAAGAGGTATTTCCGAATACGATTTCATGGGCGGCATAGGACGGCACAAATCCGATTGGGGGAGCAAGACCAAGCTGAGCAAGCGGGTGATTCTCTGCGCGGCGCACGCCAGGAACAGCCTTTTTTGCCTGGGCCCACAGTGGGAAGCGCAAGCGCGGGAGTCAGTCAAAAAATGGATTCCGAAGAGCCTGCTGGTCGCGCGACAGGCCCGGCAACAGCCGCGCCGACGTGAGGAATCCCAAGGAGACACGGCGGCGGCCGCAACTACGGCGAGCAAAGGTTGGGTTCGGAGCGTGCTGGCCACTTGCTATTTTCAGTCACCACTTCCTTCGGTCCTGCCGCCCCTCCGTGACCGCTATCAGTTGCGCCTGTCACCCAATGGCATGCTGCCCCGGATCAGTTTGCAAGCGCGTCTAGAACCGAGCGCGCGCATTCTGTATTTTCATCGAGTAAACGACGAGGGAGATCCATTTATCGGCTCAATCTCCGGCGCGCTGTTCGAGCAGCAAATGAAATATGTCGCGCGGTACTATCGCGTTGTGACGCTGGCGGAAGTAACCAAAAGGTTGACGCAGGGTGGTCCTCCTGAACCAGTCGTGGCTATTACGTTTGATGACGGGTATAAGGATAATTACCTGAATGCGTTTCCCATCTTGCAGCGTTATGGCCTGCCGGCAACCATTTTCCTGACCACTGGAAGCGTCGATTCCCGCGAGCGGCTTTGGTTTGAACGGCTGTCGCTGGCCGCAAAAAAGACTCTTCTTACATTCCTCGATCTCGAAATCGACCATCCGCGGCGGATCTGGCTGCGCACCCCGGCCGAGCGCTTGCGGGCCAAAGACCAAATTATCGCGCTAGTGAGGACTCTGCCGGACGCGGAACGCCGGAAATGGGTCGAGGATATCGTGACTCAGTTGGGCGGCGCCGGCGGGGACACCGAAGACACAATGCTCACTTGGGAGCAGATTCGGTATATGAAACGGCACGGCATAGATTTCGGCGGGCATACGGTTACGCATCCGTTCGTTTCACGACTGACCGCGGAACAAGGGGCCTGGGAGGTCTCCGAATGTAAGCGTCGCATCGAAGCGGAATTGCAGGGGCCAGTGGAACACTTTGCGTATCCGAACGGGCGCGAGGGAGATTTTGAGACCTGGAACAAGGAACTGCTGAGAAGCGCGGGCTACCGGGCTGCAGTATCTACCCTTTGGGGCGTTAATTATCCCTCCACAGACCCCATGGAACTCCGACGTGGACAACCATGGGAAGAACGGCCGGCCGTTTTTGCCGCCAAGTTGGATTGGTATCAATGGACCAACCTCTGATCAGCCATTGCTGTGCGCGAGGCAAGTCGCGCGCCGTCCGGCAGCAATGCCGCACCGCCAAAACGCCGGCATATTAGCCATGCGGGATATTATTGTTCTGACACTGATCCTTGGTAGTCTGCCGCTCTGCTTCTTCCGTCCGTTCTTCGGAATTCTGATGTGGACCGTAGTGTCACTGCTTAATCCTCATCGTTTCGCGTGGGGAATGGCATACAACTTCCCTGTGGCTTTGCTGGTGGCAGTTCCAACTCTGATTGGCGCGGCACTGTTCGAGAGGGGGTGGAAGTACTTTTTCTCCAAGACCGTATGGCTGATCGTAGTGCTGTGGCTGTGGTTTACGCTCACCAGCCTGCGCAATACGGAAATGCCGGAGTTTACGCATTTCGCCCAAGATACGTGGCAGCGATGGCAAGAAGTTTCAAAAGTCCTGCTCATGACCCTCGCCACGGCGGGGATCGTAAATAGCTGGTACCGATTCCGCTGGTTTCTACTGGTAATCGCGGGCTGTTTCGGAATCTTAATCCTGAAGGCTGTGCCATTCATGATCTTGACAGGGGGCGCTTTTCGACTGTACGGCCCGCCAGGATCGATGATCGCCGATAACAACGATTTCGGGCTGGCATTGAACATGACGCTGCCGATCTTTTTCTTCCTGGCGAGCCAAGAACCGAGCCGGCGAATCAGGCGCCTGATGGGGGTTTGCTTCGTGGCCACGATTCCTGCGATTTTCTTCACATATTCGCGCGGGGCGTTAATTGGACTGGCAGTGGTGCTCTTCTTTATGGTGTTGCGATCGCGCAAGCGTGTTGTCCTCGTTCCGGTTTTGGTGCTGGCAGCCATCTTTGCTGTTTTTCTGACTCCCGAGAGATGGCAGAAGCGCATGGACTTCAGGAAAGAAGGCACACTCGTGGATGATTCCGCGCGCGAGCGGCTTAATGCGTGGACGTACTCCTGGAGACTGGCTTTGGATTATCCCCTAACCGGCGGCGGATTTGAGGCGTTTACACCGACCCTGTTCAACCGTTATGCTCCCGACCCGCGAGACGTTCACGGGCCGCACAGCATCTACTTCGGGGTATTGGCGGAACATGGCTTTATCGGCCTGTTTTTGTACCTGCTCCTGCTCGCGTCTACTTTTATGAATCTGAGGCAGGTGCATAAGTACGCGCGATCTTGGGGAGACGAACGGGCAAATAACTATGCGTTCATGCTGCAGTTCAGTTTACTGGCCTTCATGATTTCCGGCGCCTTTCTCGGCCGGGCCTATTTCGATTATTACTTCACGATCGTGGCTTGCACCGTAATCCTGAGACGACAGTGCCAGTCCGAACAGGCAAAGGCACTTTCCGCCGACTTGGCGGCACCTGCAGACAGC
>DATLVQ010000311.1:0-2444 GCA_035577325.1 Bryobacteraceae bacterium
TCGCGGCTCAACTCATCCACTCTGCAATGCAGAACGATTGATGCAAGGGGACTGCTAGAGGCCGCTCTGAGTCCCCAGCCCGCTGCAGAGTTCGTGCATGTGGCAAGGATGCGCTTCGCCCCTTACTTTCCGACCTTGCCTTGAACGCTGCCAACGCCAGTGCAGAAATCCCAGCCCGCCTTGCCTGAAAGACCGGCGAACGGACCGCAGTAATCAATCGCGATATCGTGGAAGTCGGCAGAGTTTCCAAGATTGCTGTAGATCGTGGTGAGCTCACTGTCACTTGAGGTCGCGAAGTGGCCTGCCGAGTTGACTACACCCGCCAGTGCCGGCGCGGAAAGGCTCGTTCCACCTACGGTCCACCATCCCTTGACTCCGCAACAGCCGCTGGTCGACCCTTCGATCGGGGTGCTGTCAAAGACCCAGGCGCCAGTCTCAGGATCCGCATCGAACGACAGGTCGGGAACACCGCGCGAGCTGCCGACGATGCTGGCGATAGAAGTCTGATAGGTCGGGATGGTCTCAAACATGCTTCGACCACCGCCCGTGTCAGCCCAGGGACGCTCGGTGATGAATGCCAGGGTGGAAGGGCTCCGGCTGATAGTCGTGCCGCCGGCCGCTACAACATGCGGAGAAACGCTAGGCCACTCTGTACCAGGAGAGTCGCCTGTAGAAGCAAAGAACACAACGCCGGACTTGATGAATGTTGCGTCAAAGCTGGTTTCGCTGGAGAATTCTCCGCTACCCCAACTGTTGGAGACTTCGCCGCCACCGGCAGCGGCGACAAGATTGGCAGCGACTCTCTCGGCCGCCAGTAGATTGGAAAGGCTATTCGAAGCTGCCTCTACAAGGATGATTTTGGCACTGGGCGCCATCGCATGCGCCCACTCGATATCGAGAGACGCCTCAAGCTCCCAGCCTCCGGTAGGATCCTGAGGCGGCTTGACTCCGCTGGCGAAAACCTTGCTGAAATTTGCCTGAGGTAAGCCGAACTGCGTCGAAAAAGTTGCCAGGTCGCTAGCGGCGTTGGCATCGTCGAAGGCGTCGACGATGGCGATTACCTTGCTACCTCCCGACGGGTTCATGGTTGCCGTCGCCGGATTGCATCCCGATACCCGTGTCGGAACCAGGAAGTAGACGCATCCCAGCGAAGCGGGCGTTTCCGCCACAAAACCTGGCGCCGGAGTTGTAGTTGCTGGTGTCACTGTATCGAAACCTGTAACGGGAGATGATGCATTTGGATCGATCCCGATCGGAATTAACAACTCGACGTTGGTATGCGCTCGAACCCCAATGTCTGCGGGACGCTGAACATTCGATTGGGGCGAAATCACTCTACCCCGAGTAGACGCGGGCTGAGCGTGGGCTGGCGTGGTTGGGGGCGCGACTTGCGCCTTCACCTGGGTGACCGTGCCCAATGCACATGCGAGCATAAGAGCTGGCGGGAACAGGCTCCGGACTCGCGCAGTCTTGGACTTCTGAATAAGGTTGTAGCTCATTTATTTGTTCTCGAATTCTCCTGTTATTTCACAGGTTACTGACGTTGAAGTTGTTGAGACACATAACTAGCTCGATGGCTCTTTGCAGCATTACTTCGTACAAATCAAAATGGCCCTACATCTGAAAGTTGTTAATGCCTGTTCTGCTTAATGGTTACTTGAAAGGCCTAATCGGCCTCACTAGACATAACGAGATCTCGGCGGAGTTTGCTTTTCGTGGAAGCAATTTATTTTTGGTGTCGAAGCGATGCCTCTCAGCGAAGAGTGCCGCTAGAAGTCACTCCTTTTTGCTCACCGCTACCGTTCCAATGCGATCAATGTGGACGGTGATGCCGCCGGATCCTCCCTCCGCCTTGGTCAGTAGCCCATTGTATTGGCTTCGAGCTTCCACCGCCGTGAAGCCTCTTGCAATCCACTTCCGCCCTAGAACTTTTTACTGCGATTGTTGTTCACTTTCTTTCTCCTCGCTTATTGTTCGACTTAGATTTTGTAGTTGCATCGCACCTCGAAGACCCGGTTTCGTACGTCGCCGCGACGTTCGACACATGATCGTAGCCCTGGCATAGACGGAACCATTTGCGCCCTAATTGAGATATCGGAATCCGAAGCGAAAAGACGACACCAGGAAACGATAACCAGGAGCACAACGACACTATAGCGAGTTACCGCCGGCTCTTGGTCACACCGAAGTCAACGACTCGGTATGGAAAAGCAATAATCTTGTTCTCAGCGATGGCAGATAATTTCGGCAGTTGCGGCCTTTCCCGCAGGACTCGGCTTCTCCATCTGAACCGTTCGCGGACAAGACGATCACCGTCATAAGAAGTTTGAATGTATAAGTCGACGGAGGAGCAGCTTGGTATACAAAGGCTGAACTCAGCGGACGCGCTGATTCAGAGACACCATCGAGGCTCCCCCATGCAACCTATGTATTACATCGGCCTG
>DATLVQ010000312.1:0-8097 GCA_035577325.1 Bryobacteraceae bacterium
AACTCCTTCGCGGAAGGATCGACCGGCGGGGCGCCGGGTCCTCGCGATAGTCGGTGTCGTAGGTGGCTGCGTATTTTGATTGCAGACAACTCGCCTCCACGTCTGCCAGAATTCGCGGCCAAAGACGCACGCCATCGCCCACGGCAAGCGAATCCGCGTAAGGCGCACACTCTTCGGGGCACGACAAGACGTGCAGGCCGCCCAGCACGACCTTGCTTCCGCGGCTTCGGTACCATTGCGCAAGTTCGAACGCCCGCCTGGCGAAGGTCAGGTGGACCGTGATCCCAACCACCTCAGGCATCGGCGCAAAAGGCGGCCGCCCGTCGAGCAGATTCTCGTCCCAGTACCGAACCTGCCAGTGTTCCGGTGTCGTCGCCGCGAAACTCGTCAAAGCAAGGGTTGGCGTGAGCACGTGTTTTCCGAAGCTTGCGTTGGGATCTTTTGGGTAGAAAGGGTTAATCAAGAGCGCATAGCGCGACTGTATCGGCCCGGTGAGGATCGCCGGATCGAGCATAGGCGCCTGTGTCATCTCAGGCGGGCGCCATCGGGGTTGCGGGGGAAGCAACCACGGTTCGTTGGCCGCACTCATCGCATTACTTTACCATGCAAAGTACTTCACTGCAACAATATTATTTCTTTAAGAAATGCGACAAATGCTTCCCGCCAGATGCGAAGAGTAGAGTTACAGTAGTCGGAAGCGTTTCAGTGGCGTTTGGTGGAGAAACGCCGTGCAAGCCACCGGAGACAAGGAAATGATTTTACGGTTCAAGTTACTGAGTGTCGCCGCGCTGAGCGCAGGATTGCTCACAGCCGCAACGTATTATCCTCCCTCAGAGTCCGCCGGAGGGTGGCGGCGGTGTGGCAACGACGATGAAGTTCGCAGCCAGGCGGGCATGGACGCGCAGCAATTGCGCTTGATCGGGCAGACGCAGGGGCAGGTTTACGGCGGGCCATGGGCAATCGTGATTGTGCGGAAGGGTTGCCTTGTAGCCGAATGGTTTGGCGTCCCGGCGATGCCGGCTACGACGTTCGACGTCTGGTCAGCCACCAAGTCGGCGACCGGCATCGCATTCGGTATGCTGCTCGATGATAGTCGCAACCACCGGCTTCCCGGCAACGCGACGATCGACCTCGATAGTCATGTCTACGACTTCATTACCGAGGGCCGGCCCTTGACGGATCCGCGCAAGGAGAAGATCCAACTGAAGCACTTGCTGAGCATGACCTCGGGTATTCCGGGGGAGTCACAAGGGGTGATTGGCGTGGCGGTGGCACCTGGCAAAGGCGAATATGAATTTGCTTTGGGCAGGGAGCCCAACCGTTTCGGAATCTCCGCTGCGAAGATGACGGCCGAGCCGGGCGAGCGCTGGGACTACTCCGACGCGGGTTTTGCTCATCTTTCGATGATATTCGCCAAAGTGGCCGGCAAAGAGATCGGCGACTATATGCGGGAGCGCGTGTTGCAGCCCATCGGGATACAGAATTTTGGCTGGGATCTGCAGGGTGGCGCCGGCCATATAGGCCCGCACACCAACGCGCACAGCGGGCTGCGGCTATCGGCGCGGGACTTCGCGCGATTGGGCTACCTGATGGCTCACGACGGCGCTTGGGAGGGAAAACAGATTGTTCCGAAATGGTGGATTGAATTGGCGACGCGCAGCTCGCAGGAGCTGAATCGCAGTTATGGGTATACATTCTGGGTCAACACGGATGGCGCACAATGGCGGGCCGCGCCAAAGGATGCCTTTGCCTTTCAGGGGTATGGATCGAACCGGTGTTACGTGGTCCCTTCGCTGGATCTGGTCGTGGTCAGGCTGGGTTATGCGCCGCCCGTCTGGACGGAGAATTCGATTTTGCCGGGGGTGGTGAACGCGGTTGTAGATTCGCCCGCCACACGCTGATGGTTCCGAGGAACTATTAAGGGCTTTAGAAAAATGAAGCTGAGGCCGCCGCGGAAACTGCGCGGGACTGCACCGGGGACGGGCGCTGTGCACCGCTTCTCGCTAGGGCTGGACGCAGACATCTATGTGGCTCACACCATCCGCCGCTCCAAAGTCACCGGCGCCAATCGCAATGCGTACAGTGAGGGGACAGCGGCCGGAACCTGGGACCGGTTGAGCTTGGGCCAGTTCGGCAGGCAGAGTCACATTCACCTGATACAGCCCGACATACCCAGGGACCAGCCCGATGTATGAGGGGTAAATCCACCGTCCAACCGGTAGCCAAACGATTGGCGGCGCGGGGGACGCGGGCGGAAGACTCAAGACGTAGCTCACAATAAGGGGTAGTGCATTCCCACCAATAGTGGCAAGAGGCGAATCTGGCGAGGCTTGTCCAGTTGGTACGGGCGGGTAGGTCGGACCGAGGCCAACAGCGTAGAAAGTAATCGTCTCGCCCGGCTTCGCCAACCGGCCACTCGGATAACCGGCATCGCCCACAAACGTTCCGTCAGCATGCTGTACAAGCGTGTAGCAGACACCACCGATTTGTCCAAAGATCGTGTCACACGCATTTACAATATGAGGCTGGCTCTGTGTAATGATGACGGGAAAACTCTGCCCGCCGACTCCGTTAACCTCTACGCTAAGGAGAATCGAACTCGTCGACCAACATGGATTCGGAAGCGGTCCCGAGGGTACGCAAACAGGCTCCGTGGGAATTTCAACGGTTATATAGGTGAGAGGGCAGGCCGAGGTTCCCCCGCAGTAATCGGACGAGACGATGCTAAAAATGGGCAAATGTTCAGGGTAATTGGGTATCTGGGAGGTCACTCTCACTCCGACTCCGGAGAGCGTCGTCGGAAGAGGAGTGCTGCCCGCCCTGGCGTCGGGCACATTCAAGCGTTTTACGAGCAGGGTTATAACTTGCCCCGGAGCGGCTACAGACGATGGCGCCGTTATCTCATATCCCGCCCCAACAATTTGGTTTTGCGTTTGGGCGGGCAGGAGAGTGGCGCAAATTGAAAGCGTGCACCAAGAGATAAGGACTTTGGGGATAGCAAGATATATGGAACGCATGTGGCGCATTACAGCACGATCTATTTGCCATAACAATCCCATGGCACCATTTGCCGCCTCGCTCGTGCCTGGCGTTCTTCTGATGCACCGGTGCGAGGACCAGGGGTCAAGGAAATCGGCACGATGCGCTTTCTAGCGCGTTAAAGCACACACACGATAAGCAAACGATAGCTGCTTTAGAAGATGAAGCTGAGGCCGCCTCGGAAACTGCGCGGGGTTTGGACTAGCAGCAGGCGGCGTCCGTCGGGGAAGGACATGGGTAGATAGCCCTGGGCCAGCATATTGCGCAAGTCGGCGCTGGCTTCCATGCGCCAGGGCAGAGAAAAGAACGTGGGAATGGGCTGACGCACGTAGATGTTCAAGCCGGGCTCGGGGCGCATGGACTGGGTGGAATACATGTGGGCGGGGGTAACAGCGCTCTGATCCATCCACTGATAGCTGGCGATGAAGTGCGTGCCCACTTTGGGCACGGTGCCCGACCCGCGCGCTGTGACTGTGTTGCAGCGGCTGGCGCGAATCAGAGACCGCAGCTCTTCGGGATTATCGGTCGAGAGCTGATCCGATAGCGGCACCAGCACGCCGACCGAACCGTACATTGCGGTCAGGTTGAAATTCTCTCCCAGGTTCTGCGTTACGGAAGCGGTGTAGCCGAGCGTTTCGTAGTTACCCGCGTCGAAGATGGAGCTGCTGGAGAACAGGTCGGGCAGAATATCGCCGCCGGCATAAAGGCCGCCCGGGGCGACGATGGTCAGAGCGGCATTGGTCACGCGCTCCCGGTATCCCGACACGCGGTAGGTACGCGAGCCTTCCTTGCGCGAATAGCCGATTTCAATATCTTCCCCGCGCTGCACTTTGGCCTCTGCATCGCGCAGTGAAATGCGCGGCACAAGCGATAGCGCGTTGAGGTCACGCTGCAATTCTGAATCGATCGCAGCCTGGCTGGCGCCCAGGTCGGGGCGCGCGTTGCCGGAGGTGTATGAGACGTCGAGCTTGCTCGCATCCGGCAGTTCATAGGTCAGGTGCGCGTACGGGCTGAAATAGTGCAGGTGGTCGAGGAACGAAACCGAGTCCATCGAAAAACCGTACTGCAATTGCATCGCATCGGAAAGCCGGGTTTGATCGCCGAGGCTGACGGACGTGGTGCGCAGTGGCGGAAGATCGCCCATGGCGCCGGGGCCGGCGGCCATGGCTTCGGTGATGCGCGGAACCACCATTTCCCTCATAGTGAGCGACACGACGGGGCTAATGCCTCCCAGATCGCGCTTATAGCTGGTGCGGAAGCCGGCGGTCGCCATGCCGGATTGCGCCGTGTAGCCGAGATTGCCGCTCACGGCTACCTGGTTGTTGCCAAATAGCGATGTGGCGAACGCGAACGCCGTACCCAGATCGGCCTCATTGCCATAGCCGGTGACCTGGCCGCCATCGCCGCCCGAGAGCTTGACTAAGCCGCGTGTTTCCGAGAACACGGCCGTGCCCCGCCGGGGATGATCGGGATCGAAATTCGGATCGAAGTTGGGCAGAATGCGCAGAATGGGGCGCGTGGCGCTGGCGCTGCGGAGCACCCACTTCCAATCGTCGGTCATGAGCGCGCGCTCGCCTGGCGGGGGCGTCACCAATTGAATGGTGCTGAATAGCGTGGTGAGGTTCACGTTGAGAATGCTGCGCACACCCGGCTGCACCACGATGTTGTCACGAAACACGGGCACAAAGCTGCGCAGGCTCACGCGAATGGAATATACATCGGGCATCAAGCTGAGGAACGAGAAGCCGCCCTTTTCATCGGTCAGCGCGCGGGCGAACAGCCGGTCTTCGTGATTAAACAGCAGAACCGTCGCGCCCATCTGGGGTATGCCGATGCCATCGCGCACAAGCCCCGTGAGGCCGCCGGAAAGTTTTGCGGGGGAGACCGCGGAACACGGCAGGGCCAAACACAGCAAACCGGCCGCCAGAATCACAGAATGTCTGGAGGAAGTGATCCTAGATAGCGTTCTAGATATCAACGATCTCATCTTCCGTCATCCATCATCAATGCCAAGCAGGCTAAACGCCTGCATAGTCTCTAGGTTACCGTAAATGTAGCGGTAGGTGTTAACGTCTGATTCCGGTTCCTATCGGTAACCTTCATCTTAAGAGTATACTGCCCCGGCTTAAGGGTCTGCAGGGGCAGTAATTTTTCGATGGTGACCTGCTGCGCCGAGGCGTCAGGCATTTTCGCTATTTCTTCGCTGAAAGCGAAGATCTTTTCGTTCGTGCCGTTCTTGGTCACCTCGTACTCGACCACGCCGCTGGGCTTCTGCGTCTTTTCGTCCGGTCCGAAATTATAGAGTTGCAGGTAGATGCCCATCTTCTCGTCATGCCGGAAGGTGTCGTCGATGCGCGGCCGCACTTTCGAACTGCCTACGACGAACTGTCCGGTGCCGATGCTTCGCGTGGGCACCTTTTCGATTACATCGGCGAGTATGAGGCTGCTCGATGCCAGTTTTTCGTCGTCGAAGTGAGGAACGTTCAACGCGGTTTCGTAATTGTTCATGTTGCCGCCCACGACGTCCTTCACCACCACGTTCAGGCGGTACATGCCGGGCGCCAGCGGGATTGATTTCTGATAGATAGACGGCTTGGTGATCACCGCTTGGAGCAGTTCCTTGGGCGATTCGACGGTCACTGTGTCCTCAAACACGTTCACTACGCGGCGCGACATTGTGGTAATGCGCGCGTAGATGTTGACGACGGCTTTTTGGACGGTATCCTTCATCTGAAACTGCAGATCTTTGTTCTGCATCTGGATGGTGACGTTGGTGAGGACCGAGCTGTTGGTGACCTTGATGAAATCCGCCTGCACTTTGATGGGCAGAAGATTGAAGGTGATATGGCTCGACACGGCGGCTTCCAGGTCCTTGAACTTCACCGCCGGCGGCTTCTGCAGTTTGCTGAACCGCTCCAGCCGCTCGAATTCATTCATGCTGGCCGGAGTACCACCAAAGGACCGGCCCAGGTGCGTGCCATCGGTGCGGTTGAACCGGTCGGTCTTGCTGGCCATGCCCATTTGCTCCATCAGCGTAAGGCCAGCGTTGGGAACATAGAGCAGCGCGTCCTTTTCCGACGGGTCCATGGTCATCCGATATTCGCCGGTCATAGTCGGATCGACGAACTCGATAATGATGTCGTTGCCGATGCCGTCGATGTAGCGGTAACGCCATTGCTCGAAGGGGTAGGTAGACGTTTCGCCGCCGCCCTCCTCCATCGGCCGCTGATAGCTGCCGCCGGAGGGATGCGATTCAATTTCATCGGGAGGGCCGTAGGTGATGTAGATGCGACCGCGGTCCGCCTTCCATCCGGGAATGCCGGAAGCGTAGTGCTCGTTGGCATACGCGATGCGCCGATAGTGCTCTTCCTTGAATTCGTTTTCGACGGTGTCCGGCGTCGGGTCGCGGCGCAGCCAGAACTGCTCGATGAACTGCTCGCGCTCTTCGTCGGTGCTCAAACGCTTCCAGGCGGCGCGCTCTTCGTCGGTGATGATATAAGTAACGTCTTCGTTCAGCCACTTTTTGTAGGGCGTTTCGAGCTCTTTGCGCAGCTTCTCTTCGCGCTTTCTCTTTTGCTTGTCGGTGAGAGGCTTGGCGATGGTCTCGCGTCCCTCGGCGTCGGTGTTCGGACCTTTGTCCTTCTTCTCTGCATAACTGAAGTTAACGACGAATAGTAAGCTGACGGCTAAGCAGGAAATCCAAAGACGGGCCGGTCTCATTGCACACCGCCTCCTGAGGCAAGATTTAAGTATTGCTTTATCAATTGTATTGCCGGGAAAACAAGGCCGTCAAGTGGGCCGATTATGCACACTGTGGTGGTGCTGTCCAAGCATCCGGCCTCAGCCGGCGCATTTGCCCTTCCGCGATTGGGTGCTCAAATGTCGCGGCGCACGCCTGCTGCGGCGATCAACCGGTCCTCGAAGCTGAAATCGGACTTGCGGCGCGGCTTGCGCAGGTACCAGCGATGGGTCTCGCGCAAGCCGGTAGCGAAGGCCGTGAGGCGCACGCTGAGGACGCGCTGCAGTTTACTGACGTTCTCGGTGATTGGCGGCAGGTCGAGGTATTGGCCGAAGTAGAATGGCTCGCTCATCACGTTGCCGCCCGCGGCGGCGATTTTTTCGCGTGGCACACGCACCAGCTCCGGCTTTTTCCCGGCGGTCCGCGACATTTCGCGCACAGCCTCCACCTGGGTCAGCGGTTTCGGATTGCCGATGTTGAACGCCTCACCGACCGCCGCATCCACCTCGATCGAGCGCAACAGCGCCCGCACGAGGTCTTTTACATACACGAACTGCATTAAGCGCGTGCCATCGCCGGGAATAATAATCGGGCGGCCGGCGCGCATGCGGTCCCAGAAGAAGGCTTCGCGGTAGAACGGATTTTCCGGGCCGTAGACAAAGGGGGGGCGGAAGGTCACCACGGGGAAGCCGTTCTTGCGGTGCAGGCGAAGCAGCGCGCGCTCGGTCATAGCTTTGTTGCGCACGTACGCCTCGGGATGATTATCCGGGGCAAGCGGATCGCCCTCGTAGTGGTTCAAGCCGTCGCCATAAGCGGCGACGCTCGACATAAAGACATAGCGCGACAGGTGGTTGCCCATGGCGAGCGCGGTAGCCTCGACTTGTGCCGCCATGGTGCCGCGCTCCCAGTCATAGGCGTTGTCGAAAACGACTTCAAAGCGCCGCTCGCCGATGACGCGCCGGATGGCCTCGGGATCATTGCGGTCAGCCAACAGGTTCTCGACCCGCTTCGAAAGATTGTGTTTGGAGCGCCGGTGCAGAATGGCGACGGAATGGCCGGCCTTCAGCAACTCGGCGACGAGGTGCCGGCCGATGAACTGTGTCCCTCCGATGACAAGAACCTTCATTTGGCGCGGGCGTGAGCGTCAGTCGTAATATTCCAGGCCGAGATGCGTAATCAAAGCTTCGCCGCGCATCCACCGCAGCGTGTTTTTCAATTTCATCAATTGAATGAAAATATCGTGCTCGGGGTACAGGCCGGGCGCAGTCATGGGAGCTTTGAAATAAAACGACAGCCATTCCTGGACACCGCGCATGCCG
>DATLVQ010000313.1:0-4492 GCA_035577325.1 Bryobacteraceae bacterium
GCATCGCGGAAGATTTAGGACGCAGGTTGGCCGAAGCTCTCGCCGTGCTGGTGAAAACGGAAAAAGTTGGCCTGGTGGCTTCGCCCGCAATCGGCGGTTTGATCATCGGGCACGAAGTAGCGCGCGCTTTGGGAGTGCGATTCATTTTTGCCGAGCGGGACACATCAGGAAAGATGACGCTGCGCCGGGGATTTGAAGTTACACGGGGCGAAACCGCCGTGGTAGTCGAAGACGTCATCACCACCGGCGGCAGCACGCGTGAAGTCCTCGAGAGCCTGCGCGAACGTGGTGCGCGCGTTGTGGCGGCTGGGTCCATCATCGACCGAAGCGGGGGCAAAGTGGACCTTGGCGTTCCGCGCGCGGCTTTGGAGGCGCTTGTAGTGGATTCTTTTCCGCCTGAAACCTGTCCGCTATGCGCGCAGGGCGTCCCGGTGGTGAAGCCCGGATCGCGCCCCACCTGATCCGGCCGCACACCCCATGCGGCGCATCAAGCTCACCATCGCTTACGACGGCACCGATTTTCATGGCTGGCAAGTGCAACCGGAGTTGGCCACCATTCAAGGCAGGCTCGAGCAGGTGTTCAGCGAGATCGAAGGAAATGCCGTCCACGTAGCGGGTTCCGGCCGCACCGACGCCGGCGTGCACGCGCTGCGACAGACCGCAGCCGTTTCGCTTGCAAATCCCATTCCCTTGGAGAATCTGCGCAAAGCCGCGAACCGCCTGCTGCCACCGTCGATACGCGTGCTGGAAACGGCCGAAGCCGCGGCGGATTTTCATCCGCGGTACCACGCCGTATCGAAGACGTACGAGTATCGCATCTATCGCGGTGAAGTCTGCCCGCCGATTGAATGGCGCTATGCGCACCACTATCCTTTTCCGCTCGATGTGAATCGCATAACCGCGCTCGCATCCGTTCTAGAGGGCCGGCATGATTTCGCTGCGTTTGCGGCCGCCGACGACCGTGAGCTTGAAACCACTGAGCGTACGATTTTTTCCTCGCAAATCGAAATTGCAGGCGACCGGCTGTTTTATCGGTGCTCCGGCAGCGGCTTCCTCAAGCACATGGTCCGCAACATTATGGGCACGCTGCTCGAAGCGGGAAAGGGCAACCTGGACGAAGACGCGCTGCGCCGCTTTCTCGAACCCGGTTACGAAAAACGCGCGGGACCGACGGCGCCGGCGAAAGGGCTGTTTCTCATTCAGGTTGAATACGGCTCATAATGAAGTCATGTACCACTACGATCCCGCGACCGCGCTCGAGGAGTTATCGGAAGACGCGGTGCTGCCGCATCCCGTGCACGTGCGCGACATGATCGTGCGCGCGCGGCTGACGCCCGACCAGGCCATCGAGCTGAACCGCAAATTTCAGGATTATCTGCATACCTTCGGCGATGCGCAGGCCGTGGTCAAGCCCATTCTGGAAGATCTTGCCAAGGCCGAGCGCAAATCAGCCACGAGCTAACTCCTCCTCCGGCAGGGGGTGGCCCTTGGTCTCGGGCGCGAACAGCATCGTCACCGCTCCTAGCACGTAGATGGACGCCAGCGCGATAGCGGCCGCGCGGAACGGCGCGCTGAAACCTGCATCGCGAAAGGCAACCGTCAAACCACCCAGCGTCAGCGGCCCCACAGCGGCGATAATGCGGCCCACGTTGTAACAGAAACCCACACCCGAGCTGCGAAGGCGCGTCGGATATAGCTCGGGGAAGTAGATCGAGTAACCGCCAAATACCAGCAGCGTGCAGAATCCCATGATCGGCACCATCCACAGAATGTCGGACGGTTTGTGCAGGAATCCGAACGTCATCACGGTTGCGGCCAGCGCCAACAGAAAAGAAACGATGAACGCCGTGCGCCGCCCAGTTCGGGCTGTAACGATCGTGAAAGTGTAGATGCCGAGAAATGCCCCGACATCCTGCAGCAGCGTGCCCATGCTCACATACCAGTTGCGCGTAGCCAGCGGCAGGTCTTTGAGCGCCTCCCGGATCAACTCAGGCGTCCAGAATCCGATCCCCCACAATCCAATCACACCGGAGATCGCCAGTATGAGCCCGATGATGGTGTTCTTGCGCCAGCGCGGATGACTCCAAAGATCGGTGATCGAACCCAGCTGTTTCTTGTCGCCGCCTGCTGTAACCGAATCGCGGATCTTCTGCCAGGTCTCCGGCTCCTTCATTTTCCGGAACACCAAGACCACCAGCAGCGCAGGAATCACGCCCACCGTAAACATCCAGCGCCAGCCTAGCGGCAGCACAACGAAGCTGATGGCCGAGCCGATCACGTTGCCGATCGCTGATAGCGCCTGCAACATCCCCAGCGCGTGGGCACGCGCGCTCACCGGCATCACCTCCGCCACCAGGGTGACGCCCGCCGCGAACTCGCCGCCCACTCCCAATCCGGTGAGGAAGCGGTAAACCATGAAGTCCCACTGGTTTTGCGATAGCGCCGAAAGCCCGGTGAAGCTCGAATACACCAGAATGGTGAGCATCATCGTTTTGGCGCGCCCCCACCGATCGCCCATGATCCCGAAGAAGAGTCCGCCCGAAGCCCATCCGATCATGAAAACCGACGTAGCGATGGTGCTGTAAAAGGTAACTTCAGCGGCGGGCGTTCCGACGGGCATCAACGCGTTCATGGCCGGCCCCCGAGCCAACACGAAGATGCGCTGATCCATGGTGTCGAACATCCAGCCGAGGGAGGCCACAATCAGCACCCACCAGTGGTACCCGTTCAGCGCTTTGTACCAGGGGGCCGACACGGTCTTCAGCTCTGGCGTGGAGCGATACGTGGACATAGTCCCTCAGTGTTCCACATTTTGGCGCAGCGTGGGTATGTCGAAACACGATGGAACGAGAAAAGGCGGTGCGGGTGCTAGCGATGCTGATGGTATCGGATGAACTACGAGCGCTTCCGTGCGTCACGCGCGCTGCACAACGGTAGTCGCGGCCGGTTCGTAATCTCTGGGCATGGCGATCCAGGCCACGAAGTAGGCGACGAAGCCGATGCCAGTCCCCAGGGCCACGATAATCCAAAGGATGCGCATCAGCGTGACATCCATTCCGAAATAACGCGCGAAACCGGAGCAGACGCCGGCGATTTTCTTGTCGTACATGGGGCGGCTCAGCCGGCGTGAAGGCGTCACGCGCGGGGACGGGGCTACTCCTGTCGGCTGGCCGCAGCGCGAGCAAAACGCCGCACTTTCATCCATTTGGAGACCACACCTTGTGCAGAACATAACCCTTATCCGTCACTCATATCGTACGCAAAATGGAGCCGGAAAGTTCGGGGGGTCTATGATTTTCCGACGCCGGCTGGACGCACCGGCTGCTGCCGTCGGCCTGTTTACCGCATATAAAACAGACTCAAACGCGGCAGCCCCTGGTTCTCCAGCAAACGCCGCTCCAGGTACTGCTTCTCGAGCATCGCCAGCTGCGGGCCGCTCATTTTGCTGCGATAGGGCCGCAGGTCCGCTTCCAGATCCTGCCGGATTTTTAGCAGATGCTCATCGGTTTGCGACGCGCGCGCCACCGCCAGCATTTTCTCCTCAAGCACGGTCAGCCGCTGTTCCAGGCGTTGCAGATCGCCCGCGTGCTCTTGCATCTCGTCGGACAGACGTTCGAGCGCCGCCGCGATCTCGGCGTACAGTGCGCCGGCTGCAGCCCGCAGCGCGGTCGCGTTGCCGCCCAGGTAGGCACGTAATTCCGCAGCTGTGTACGGACTTTGGGCCATGGCGGATTCCGCGGGCGCCGAACCCGCCATCTGCTGCGCCTCGGTGAGCACGGCTTGCGTGCAGAAGGCCAGGGAATTTACTTTCTGTGTTTTCGATTTACGGCTCCGCCACTTGTCGAACGCGGCATCGATACCGCGCAGCACAGCCTCAAGTGGCACGCCGGCGTTCTTCCAGCTCTCAATCAGCGCCCAGTCGAGCGGCGAAAGCAGGAACAGCCCCGTGCCGCGCGCACGCTGAAAGTGCTCCTCGATTTCCGTGAAGTAATTAAAGTAATTGAGCGTCTCTTCGCTCACGCGCGGTGCTTTCGCTCCCAAATAAGCCGCAGACCTTCGAGCGTCAAATGCTCGTCCACCTGCTGGACGTACTGCGACCCGCGGGCGATGAGCGACGCTTGTCCGCCGGTCGCGATCACCTTGGTGTCCGGCCCAAGCTCGCCGATCAGGCGCGCCAGAATCCCGTCGATCATACCCAGCGATCCGTAGTAAAAGCCCGATTGCAGGCAGGCTACCGTATTCGTGCCGATAAGTTTCTCCGGTTCTCGGAACGCGACCATGGGCAGCCGCGCGGTCTTGCTGAACAGCGCCGCGATCGAGATCCCGATGCCCGCCGTGATGACACCACCCAAATATTCGCCCTTGGCGGAGACCACGTCAAAGTTGACGGCCGTGCCCAAATCCACAATCACGCACGGTCCGCCGTACTTCTGGAACGCCGCCACACTGTTGACGACCCGGTCTGCTCCAACCTCGGAGGGATGATCCACGC
>DATLVQ010000314.1:0-2340 GCA_035577325.1 Bryobacteraceae bacterium
GGCCCAATTCCGCGCGCAGGGGCAAAAATAAAGCGTCGCCGGCGTTACCGATCCCGCCGCCGATCACAATCCGCGATGGATTCAATAACATGATACAAGCCTTGAGGCCGAGCGCGAGATCTACGACGTAGCGCGCGACAAAATTCGGGTCGCGCAGCAGTTCTTTGGCGGGCTTGCCGTAATCACGCTCGAGCCACAGCCCGCAGCACAGGCGCTCGAAACAGCCGCGCGCTTTGCAGAGGCACTCGGGCCCGTCGGGCCGGATGGAAACGTGGCCGATCTCGCCCGCCCAGCCGTCGGCGCCGCGCCAGATTTTTCCGCCGGCGTAGATGCCGCCGCCGATCCCGGTGGAAAGGGTCATGTAGAAAAGCGGATCGTGACCGCGGCCCGCTCCGTGGAGAGCTTCGCCGAGGGCGCCGGCGTTGGCGTCGTTATCCATGATGGCAGGAACGTCCAGGGCGTCAGAGAGAAACGCGGCGAGCTTGAAATCGTTCCAGCCGCCGATGTGCGTCGAGAAGGCGACGCGCTGGTCGCCGAAATCGACGGGACCGCCAAAGCCGATGCCGCAGCGCTCGAAGCCCGCGTCGCGTTTCCATTCGCGCGCGAAGCCGACGACCTGCTGGAGCATCCAATCGCGCGCGCCTTCGCGGTCGGTGGGCCGCGATTCGCGGCGGACCATTTCGTCGCCATCAAAGAGCGCCACGGCGAACTTGGTGCCACCGATGTCCACGGCCAGTGTATTCATGGCCGGGCTGCCGCAGCTAAGACCTCGGAAGGTGAGGCTCTTCCGGTGCCTTTCTTCATTATGGTCACCGACGCCACCAAATGCCCGAAACGCACGGCTTCGGCGGGCGAACCCGTTACCGCGAGCGCCAGGGCCACGCCTGCCGCAAAGCTGTCGCCTGCGCCGCAGATATCGACCGGCCGGGAAATTGGGTTCGTTTCGTAAAGCGTCTCTTCGCCAGGGGCGATCAGACTGGCTCCCTTCGCCCCTTCCGTTACAATCATAAACCTAGCTTTGCAATGTTCACGTAAACCTTGAAGTTTGACATGGCCGAATATTCGGCTGCAGGCGGCTTCGGCCTCATCGCGGTTAGGTTTGAGAATCATGTTTCTAAACAGCTCGATGCGTGCGCGGGAATCCACCAGAAATATTTTTTCAGGGTGCGTGACCGCCAAATTTGCCAGCCGCTCGCGAACGGCCGGGGTTACAACGCCGCCGGCACTGGTTTCGGCCTGGTCGGAGATCAGAATCAAGTCGAACTGGGCGACGGCGCCGGGTAATTTGTCGAGCAACTGGCGCTCGACATTGGGGTCAAGCGGGGTCGTCGAGATGAAATCTACACGAGGTCTATCTTCGATGCCTGTATCGAGATTAATAAGCTTGGTGTATGTAAAGGTTTGCATCCCGGGGGCGCGAATCAGCATGTCGGGCGCCACGCCGATGGCTTGGAGCGCGGCCGCGAGCTCATAGCCGAAACCATCATCTCCCGCCACGCTGAGGACGCCCAGGCGGCCGACTCCGAGGGCCGCCAGGTTGTTAGCGACGGTGCCGCCGGCGCCGGCCGTTACTTCGGTGCGTACCACGCCGATGCGCGGAATTTGCGTTTCGCGCGACCGCTCCGTTGTGGCGGGGTCGTAGGTGCACCAGCGGTCCAGACAAATATCGCCGACCACCAGCGCCGAAAGCTTCGGGAAGCCGGCCAGGATTTGGGCGGTGGTCATGCGTGACTGAGAATGGCGCGGCGCAGCGCGGGAACCGTGGCCCTGTGGTCGCCGCAAAAGTAGAAACTCTCGCCGCCATCGGCGACCGTGCGCACCAGCATCGTTTTCTGCGGCCGGAAGTAGTACCCGGGGTCGGTCTTGGGCAGCTCTTTGTGGATGTCCCCCCGGATGGGGACGAGGTCGAAGACGGCCGTGGAAAAGCGGCGGATTTCGCGGCCGTTCTGGTGCGCCACATTGCGGGCCATGGCCAGAGCTTTCAAATAGACCTCCGGCGCCATGATAGCGGAGCCGAAGCTTAGGAGCACGCCGCCCTCGAGGCGTTCGACGGTGCGCGCGAAGATCAGAAAATCGCGATAGCTGGCGGCGCCGAATGCCGCGCCATCGCAGTTAGGGTGCTGATGGAGAATGTCGTAGCCGATGCCCACGTGCACCGTCACTGGAACGGAATGGCGATAGGCCGCGGCCAGAATGCTGAGCGATTTGAAAGCATAGTCGCCGGCCTCGATGCGGCGTCCGGCGTTCTCACCCAGGCCAAGTCCCTGCCCCGCCGATTCCGCAACCCAATCATTCAGCTCGCCGGTCTCGCGCCACAAACCGAATTCTCCCGTTTGGATA
>DATLVQ010000315.1:0-4503 GCA_035577325.1 Bryobacteraceae bacterium
CGCGACAAACTGGCCTTTCTTGATATTCACGATGCGGCCGGTACGCCCGGCTTCGACCAGCAGGTCCGTCTGGCGGCAAAGAAACGCCGGGATCTGGAGGATGTCGGCCACCGCGGCGGCGGGAGCAGCTTGCGCGGGCTCGTGAATATCGGTGAGGATGGCGTGCCCATCGGCTTTCACGCCGGCGAGAATGCGCAGGCTCTCTTTTAAGCCGGGACCGCGAAAACCGGAGAGGCTGGTGCGATTCGCCTTGTCGAACGACGCTTTGAATACGAACGGCCCGGCAATTTCGCGGATGGCGCGGGCCATGAAATGGACGTGCTCCTGGCTTTCGATGACGCACGGTCCGGCGATCAGCGCGATGGGACCGCCGCCGAACGAGATGGACTCGCCGCGCGGAGTTGTCAGCTCAACCGGTTTTAGATGGGCCACGAAGGTTCAGTCGCCGCGCGAATATTCGCGGACCTGGTCGAATGCATTCGCGCGCTGGGCTTTCAGGCGTCTGGCGCGGTGCTCGTGCGCGGCCCCGATGAAGGCGCGGAACAGCGGATGCGGCTCCATGGGTTTCGACTTGAACTCCGGATGGAACTGGCAGCCGAGAAACCAGGGATGATCGGCGATCTCGCAGATCTCGACGTAAGTCTGGTCGGGCGTTTCGCCGGTGATTCTTAGACCGCCGGCTTTGAGCGTCTCTTCGTATTCGCGATTGAACTCGTAGCGGTGGCGGTGGCGCTCGCTGATTTCCTTCACGCCATAGGCTTGCTGCGCGAAACTGCCATCAGCCAGCACGCAAGGCCATGCGCCCAGCCGCATCGTTCCACCCAGTTCGTCGACGCCCTTCAACTCGCGCAGTTTGAAAATCACGCGGTGCGGCGTGGCGGGATCGAACTCGGTGGAATCGGCGCGCTCGAGGCCGCAGACGTTGCGCGCGTATTCGATCACCATAGTCTGCATGCCGAGACAGATGCCGAAATACGGAATTTTGTTCTCGCGCGCGTAATGGATGGAGTGGATCATGCCTTCAATGCCGCGCTTGCCGAAGCCGCCCGGCACCAGGATGCCGTCGTACTCGTCGAGCGTGCTCTGCGCGTTGGCTGGCGTAACGCCTTCGGCTTCGATCCAATGAATATCGACTTTCAGCCGGTGCGCCAGGCCACCATGCAGCAGCGCTTCTTTGAGGCTCTTGTAGGAATCTTCGTACTCGACATACTTGCCGACCAGACCGATCGAAACTTCGTCTACCGGATTCTGCATGCGGTCGAGCATCTCGCTCCACTGGGAAAGCTGGCGCGGCCCGGCTTCGAGCTTCAAACGCCGCAGAATGATTTCGTCCACACTTTCACCGGCGAATACCAGCGGGACTTCGTAGACCGACTTCACATCGCGGGCGGTGATGACGGCTTCGGCTTCCACGTCGCAGAAGAGGGCGATTTTTTCCTTGACGTCCTTAGGAAGGAACCGCTCGGAGCGGCACAGCAGGATGTCGGGCTGGATACCGATGGCGCGCAGCTCTTTCACGCTGTGCTGCGTGGGCTTGGTTTTCAGCTCTTGTGCGGCGGCGATCCAGGGCACTAGCGTCACGTGAACGAAGGTGCTGTTCTCGCGGCCCAGTTCGTGGCGCATCTGGCGGATCGCTTCGAGGAAGGGAAGCGATTCGATATCGCCCACAGTGCCGCCGATTTCAACGATGACGACGTCTACATCGGTCGAAATGCGTTTGATGGCGGCTTTGATCTCGTTGGTGACGTGCGGAATCACCTGCACGGTTTTGCCGAGATAATCGCCGCGGCGCTCGCGCTGGATGATTTGCTCGTAGATCCGGCCGGAGGTGACATTATTGGCCTGCGTGAGCCGGGTGTGGGTGAAGCGCTCGTAGTGGCCGAGGTCCAGGTCGGTTTCGGCGCCATCGTCGGTGACAAAGACTTCGCCGTGCTGGAACGGGCTGAGCGTGCCGGGATCGACGTTCAGGTAAGGATCGAACTTCTGCAGGCTGACGCGCAACCCGCGGCTTTCCAGGAGACACCCGATCGACGACGCGGCAATTCCTTTGCCCAGCGAGGAAACTACGCCGCCCGTTACGAAAATGTATTTAGCCACTCTGAATCACCCCCGCCAGTGTTGCTTCGAACAGCTTGTTCACCCTATCGAGATCGTCCGGCGTATCGACGCCGATGGACTCATACTCTGTTTCGACTACTCTGATTTTGTGCCCGTTCTCGAGTGCGCGCAGTTGCTCCAGCCGCTCGGCTTTTTCGAGCGGGCCGACCGGCATGTCTGGATACCGCAGCAGGAAATCGCGGCGATAAACGTAAAGTCCGATGTGCTTGAAGTGAACCGGCGATGGCGCCTGCTCCGCGGCTTGATCCCGTGGATACGGAATGGTCGAACGGGAAAAATAGATGGCGTTCTCGAAACGATCGGTCACCACTTTCACCACATTCGGATCGCCCACCTCGCGCGGATCCTCGATACGCTTCTTGAGCGTGCCCATGGGTATGGACGGTTCGTCGAGCAAGGGCAGGATGGCGGCGTCGATGGCGCCGGGATCGATCAAGGGCTCGTCGCCCTGCACGTTGACGATCCATTCGGCGGTGTCGGCCGATGCGACCTCGGCGACGCGGTCGGTGCCGGAGAGATGATCGGGACGCGTCATGCGTACGGCGCCGCCAAACCGCCGGGCCTCGTCGTAGATGCGCTGATCGTCGGTGGCGATAATAACGTTTGTTAAATAACGCGCCATGGAAACGCGCTCGTAGACATGCTGGAGCATAGTTTTGGAGCCAATAGAGACGAGGGCTTTACCAGGAAAACGGGAGGAAGCGTACCGCGCAGGGATAACACCCAGGATTTTACGGGGCACAGAGGATCATACCACAAAAGTCGTGTGATAAACTGATTTTCAGAGGTCGGAAAAAATGAGCCGCGGGCTCCGTCTTCCGAGTGCTTTCGCCGCCGCGTCCCTTCTTCTGATCGCAGCATTTTGGTGTGTTGTTTTCGCCGCCGACAAGCCGCCGGTGCGCGACGATTCCAAAGTTGAAATTACTCCGCGCGCCAAAAAAGGCGAAGCCCCGACGGGTATTCCGCGCGGCGATATCCGCGTGGACAGCACCTTGGTGCTCATCCCGGTGACGGTGACCGATCCGCTCAACCGTTTTGTCACGGGCCTGGAGCGCGAGAATTTCCGCCTGTTTGAAGACAAGAGCGAGCAGAAGCTCACGCACTTCGCGAGCGAAGACGCGCCGCTTTCAGTGGGCCTGGTGTTCGATACCAGCGGCAGCATGGGCAGCAAGCTGGACAAGTCGCGGCAGGCAGTGGCGCAATTTTTCAAGACCGCCAATCCGGAAGATGAATTCTTCCTGATCCAGTTCAATGACCGGCCCGAGGTCGTGGTGGATTTTACGACGCACGTCGAAGATATCCAGAACCGGCTTACTTTCACCCAGTCCAAGGGGCGCACCGCGCTGCTGGATGCCGTCTATATGGCATTGCATAAAATGAAGAAAGCCAAGAATCCGCGGAAGGCGCTGTTGATCATTTCCGACGGCGGCGATAACAGCAGCCGGTACACTGAAAGTGAAATTAAGAAACTGGTGCAGGAGGCGGACGTCCAAATTTATGCGATCGGCATTTTCGAGCCGATGGCGAGCCGCGGCCGCACGCCGGAAGAGCTGTCGGGCCCGAGCCTGTTGAGCGAGATCGCGGAACAGACGGGTGGCCGGCACTTTCCGGTGGACAATCTGAATGAGTTGCCTGATGTGGCGGCCAAGATCGGCATGGAGCTTCGCAATCAATACATTCTCGGGTACACACCGACCAATCAAGGGCGCGACGGCAAATACCGCCGGGTACAGGTCAAGCTGGTGCAGCCACGCGGGCTGCCTCCTTTGCACGCGACCTGGAGGCTTGGCTATTATGCTCCAACGCACTAAATTCAAAAGATTGAAGAATCTAATTGCATCAACTTTATGCTTGGCGCTGGCAGCCGCCGGCGCCCTGTTTGCGCAGAGCGACCAGGCGATCTTTCGCACCGATACGCGGCTGGTGGTTCTGCACGCGACGGTTGTCGACAAGAGCGGCCACCTGATCACGACTCTTCCGCAGACTGCGTTCCAGGTTTACGAGAACGGCGTACAGCAGCAGGTGAAGCTGTTCAAGCGCGAAGACGTTCCGGTGTCGATGGGTCTGATCGTCGACAACAGCGGCAGCATGCGCGATAAGCGCACCAAAGTCGCGGCGGCGGCGGTAGCGCTGGTGAAAGCCTCAAACAAGGACGATGAAGCCTTCGTGGTGAATTTCAACGACGATGCGTATCTGGACTGCGATTTCACCAACGATGTGCCCAAGATGGAGCAGGCCCTGAGCAAGATCGATTCGCGTGGCGGCACGGCCATGCGCGACGCGATTCGTATGTCGATCGACCACATGCGGAGTAAAGCCAAAAAAGACAAGAAGGTGATTCTGGTGGTCACCGACGGGAACGACAACGCTAGCATGATCGGTCTG
>DATLVQ010000316.1:0-2129 GCA_035577325.1 Bryobacteraceae bacterium
GCATGTTGTTTAACGCGCGCAGGGCTTTCGGCCTCGGAAGCGGGCGGAACTCGTCGAGCGCTGCGGCGTTGCCTGAAAAGCTTACGGGCTTTGGCTCGACGGGCAACGTGTATGAAGAGCTGGGCGTCACCGCCGTTATCAACGCGCAGGGGACGATGACGTATCTGGGCGGATCGCTGCCTCACCCGGAAGTGGAAGCAGTGATGGCGCTGGCGGCACAGCATTTTGTTCCAATCGTCGAACTCGAAGCTGCGGCTGGACGGCGGATTTGCGAACTGCTTAAGCTGCCGCCCGAATACGACGCCATTGTGACTTGCGGAGCTGCAGCGGGCATGCAGTCCGGATTGGCGGGAATCCTGACCGGCAATAATCCCAGATTCATCGAGCAGATTCCCGACCTTACGGGAATGAAGTCTGAAGTGATTATTCAGAAATCGCACCGCAATCCGTTTGATCACCAACTGCGAACGACTGGCTCGAAGCTGGTGGTGATTGAATCGCGCGAGGATTTGAACAAGGCCATCAACCCGCAGACGGCGATGATGCATTTCTCCAACTTCGCCAATGCCCACGGGCAAATCAAAGTGGATGAGTGGGTGAAGCTCGCCCACGAAAACAATATTCCCGCATTTATCGACGCCGCGGCAGATACGCCGCCCGTTTCGAACTTGTGGAACTTCGCCAAGATGGGCTATGACCTGATCGCGTTCAGCGGCGGCAAGGCGATTCGCGGCCCGCAGTGCGCGGGGCTGCTCATCGGCAAGAAAGAGTACGTCGCCAACGCGCTGCTTAACAACAGCCCGAATGAAGACACCATCGGCCGCAGCCAGAAAGTGGGCAAGGAAGAAATCGTGGGCATGGTGAAGGCGCTAGAGGTGTACCTGAATCAAGACCATGCCGCGATTGAGAAAGAATGGTGGCGGCGCCTCGACGCAATTTCAGCCGAGGTCACGAAGGTTGCGGGCGTAACTACTTCCTATCACGTGCCGGACGTTGCTAACCACGTTCCGCACATGAACATTTTCTGGGACCCGCGCAAGATTTCACTTTCTCCGCGCGACGCTTCGAAAGCCATGCGCGCAGGCAAACCATCTATCGTGATTGGCGGGTCGGAAAATGGACTGGGCATGAGTTCATTCATGCTCAAGCCGGGCGAGGAGAAGGTCATCGCCGCGCGGCTCGTGGAACTGCTCAAGGCTCACCCGGCCTGACCGCGACGTTTCTGCGGCGGCCGGCGAGCCGGGCCCCCTTGGCATCTTCAATTTCACAGAGGAGCTGCGGTGTCTGAAACGGTTTACGGCACGCCACCCGCGCGGACCAGCCACGTTCGCTGGTCACTGGTGTTGTGGCTTTTCGTGCTGAGCGCGGTCGCCTATCTCGATCGCGTGAACATTTCCATTGCCGGCGGCCAGATCGCTCAGGAATTTGGCATCGGCAACGTCAGGCTGGGCCTGGTGTTCAGCTCATTTCTTTGGGGCTACGGGCTATTTCAAACGCTGGCGGGCTCTCTCGCGGACCGCTATGGGCCGCGCCGCATGCTGACAGCCGGCGTGCTGTGGTGGGGACTGGTCAGCGTGTTGACGGCTGCGGTGCCCCGAGGCATCGGCCACGCCGTCTTGGTCTTTGTGGCCATTCGCTTTCTGCTGGGCGCCGGCGAAGCCATTATGTATCCGTCGTCGAACCAGTTTGTCGCTCGCTGGATTCCCTCGCACGAACGCGGCGCGGCAAACGGCGTGATCTTCGCGGGGGTTGGCATCGGCGCCGGAGTCACGCCGCCGCTGATTTCCTGGTTCATGCTGCATTACGGCTGGCGCTCGTCGTTCCTCCTGAGCGCGATCGTTGGCCTGGCCGCCGGCGCGGTTTGGTATCTGGCGGCGCGCGACAACCCGGCGGGTCATCCTGCGGTGTCTCCCGCGGAACTGTCGGCGATCGAGAGCGGCATTCCTAAATCGGCGGCGGCAAACGCACCGCGCCTGGCGTGGCTCGACATTCTCGCCAGCGGCAATGTCTGGATTCTCTCGTTTGCCTACTTTTGCTTCGGCTATGTGGCCTGGGTTTTCTTCAGCTGGTTTTATTTGTATCTCGCGAAGGTGCGCGGGCTGGACCTGAAATCGAGCGCGCTGTATGCA
>DATLVQ010000317.1:0-11220 GCA_035577325.1 Bryobacteraceae bacterium
GGGCGGCACTGAGCTGTTAAGTGGATGGATGAGCAGCGAAGAAGAGGTCGTGGAGGCGGTGGCAGCGATCCAGTGGGTACAAGGTAAAACGTACTGGCTTCAAGAACGCAACATTCTCTGTCCTGCTTGCAGTCATATGGCGCACAGGATTCTGGAATACCCGCTTACGAAGAACACGTCTGCCCGGTATAGCACCCACGATTCCCGTGTATTTACGAGCAGGGACTCTATTCTAGGGCGCTGAGCTAACACGAAGACCTGTGATGAAATTCGATTGGCGAGCTGTAAACAGAGCGCGGTGGGAAGCCGGTCCACAAGAAATGTCGGCCCATTCCGAATGAAGCTTGATTGGAACTGGTATCCAGGACTCAAAGACGTCGAGCGCTGTACTCTCTGCCGAGCTGTGCTTCTCTAACGAAGTCATGGACCGGGAAACCGTACGCGGGCGTCTCGAAAGCGTGGAGAACGTCCAGAGGCCAAGTCAGCCATTGCACCGGTTGGTTGATCGCCGTGCGTGGATTGCGGTCTGGGGGGTCGTGGGCTCTTCTAAAGAATGGACGGCTGTCTTAAGTCTGCAGCAACGAGTGTGACGATAAACGGGACTTCTTGGGTGCATAGTCGAATGGAGATCCTGGATACTAGAGCCAACGGCGCCAGAATCCCGCTTGCCCTAGCCCTCTATTAATACTCGGATATTGATATCGGACATTGTTGCTGGGAGGATGATTAGCGTCCGTTCCCAATGCGCCGTACGACTATTCACAGTGGCCGTATGCCTGCTTCCTGACTCTACGGTTGCCAGAGCCTTTCAGGCGGAACGCCGCAAGTTGCGTAGAACGGGAGGTGGTTAATGGAACCTGTGGTTGGAGTCTTCGCTAATAGCAGTCAGGCACAAGAAGCGGCTGCGAGACTCAGAGATAAGGGAATCGGGCAGGTAACCCTGCTAACGCCCGGCGAACCCAAACAAGAGATTGAGGCAGCGGTGCCTACCGAAGATATGGAACAGCCCGGCATAGGTCCCGCAATTGGTGGCATGATCGGAGGCGCAGTAGGGATCGCAAGCGGCATGGAACTTGGCGCAGCGGCGGCTAGTGTCATCATTCCTGGCGTAGGTCCCGTAATGGCAGCCGGCTTCCTCGGCGCCGCACTGCTGGGTGCGGGAGGCGTCGCCGCCGGCGTGGCCGCGGGACACGCATTCGAGACATCTGTGACCTTCGGCTTGCCCAAAGACGAACTCTTCCTCTATGAAGACGCTCTGCGCCAAGGCCGATCCGTGTTAATTGTGTGGACAGAGGACCAACAGGGCATAGCGAGCGAGATAATGAAGCTCGCCGGAGCGGAAAGTCTAGACGCAGCGCAATGGTGGCTGGGCTTGCGCTCCGTAGAAGAGGAGCACTATCGCTCAAAGGGAGGCGATTTCAGTACCGACGAACAGTGCTATCGCCGCGGATTTGAGGCAGCATTGCACGCTGATTTTCGGGGTAAATCCTATAACGCAGCTTTTGACGAACTTCGCGCGCACTATGGTAGGGAGTGCAAAGAGCCTGCTTTCCAACTGGGATATGAACGCGGGTCGCTATACCATCGAAGCCGCCAAAAGTCGTAAGCGTTCGATGAACTCCTCTTTCGAATAGACCAGGAAGAGTTACATGATATGGAGCTGACAGATCAGACCTTATGCGGATGGATGGTGCGATGCGCGCAACTGCTGGCGCCGTTATATCAGCGGCTGAAGCGATTTGTACTGGCTTCCAAGGTGGTGGGAACCGACGACACTCCGGTGACAGTGCTGGACCGGAAACTGCCTCAGGCCCGCAAGGGTCGCATCTGGTCGTATGTCGGCGATCGGGACTATGTCGCGGCGTGGGCCGCGCCAACTGGACCTTTTTCGGCAGCGACCGCACCGGCAAAACCGCGGCGGTCCTGAGAAGCTTCGTCACTTTTATTGTTTGCCTTCATCTCCGGCAGGCTTTACCCGAATGAAGATCTGATCCCATCGATGATGTTTTCCCGAAGCCGTGGGACGCCGACCGGGAAAGTTGCGGTTCAGCAGATCGACATCAGAAATCGAGTTCACGAGCGCCCAGCGCCAGTTCGGCAATGGCTTGCTGCTCACACCGGCGACCTGATAGCCGAAGAGTTTGACGGAACCTTTGTGAACGCCATAATCATGCGGCTCAACGATTCGCGGCTTGCCCTTATAAGTAAACCGAACTAGACGTTTTTCCTCGATCGCTTTCCGCAGCAGCTCATCGATCTGCGGCGCAGGAGCTTCCATTTCGGCCTCCTATGTTATTTCGCGCCGTGAACCTCACTGATGTTGTTCACCGAATGCTTACGCAAAATTCCAATTGAACGGAAGTTTTTATTACGAGATCGTCTGGCTGTCTCCACTCGGCCATCATCTTTTCTAGGTCCCGATAGTTGATCCTACCAAACGAAGGCCTCGTGCCAAAGACAGTTTTGCAGCGTACAACTGATCACGTTCCAGCGAAATGTTCTCTCCCAGTCAGATCATTTCTGTTTCGATTTACACAAATAGGTGGTCCGAGACGTGCACATGGCATATGGGGTATATAAAATATGTCAAATCTAAATGCGACTGCAATTCATGACTTCCCCTTCACCAGGGAAACGGTGGCTGCACCGCCGGCTAGACAGGCATATCAAATTCTCCACCTTGCATTTGTCCTTGCACCGGTCCTGGCGGGAATCGATAAGTTTTTTCATGTCCTGGTGAACTGGGATATGTATCTGGCGCCCTGGATCGCGAAGCTTTCACCAATTAGCGATCACCGCCTGATGCTGCTGATTGGTGTTGTGGAAATCATCGCCGGACTGATTGTGGCTTTCAGTCCTAAAGTTGGCGCCTGGATTGTGTTCGCCTGGCTGTGGGCTATTATCATAAATCTGCTTTCGTATCCAGGTTTCTACGACATCGCGCTTCGAGACTTCGGACTATCATTAGGTGCACTGGCGCTCGCGCGGCTGAGCAAGGATTACGATTATCGCTCGCGCTAGTGTAGTGTCCCGGAAGTAGAAGTTGAAAAACTGGATGTACCTGTTCCGTGCAGTTGACAGGGGCGGACAAACAGTGAACTTCTATTTATTCGAAACTCCCGACCCGTGAAGCAGCGAAGTGCTTTCTCAACAGACAGCGCTCAATGCAGGTGTTACCCAGGTTCCGGCCCTCGAGCCCTTGCTGCGCGATCGCCGCCATGAGCCCCGTGTGGTGGGAGGCATGGCTGAGCGATCAGTATCGCTGGGACGCCCCCGGGGCCGACACGGAGTAAGCTCCGCTGAAGAATCCCAAGATCGTGATATAGATCACGACGCAAGGGATTTCCCTAGCTCTACCTGCGGGTCCGATTTCGTTTATACTTGCGAAAGGGTTATGCCGATGGCGGATTTGGTTCACATTGGGCCGCTAAGTGACTCGGCTTGCCGGGATGAGAAATGGATTCGGACGCTGACTGGAGACCAGTAGCGTATGTACGTCCTTGCAATCGGTCCCCTTCTGGGACCACGGTTCGTGCCAGTTCGGCTAGTCGGCGGGTGCCAGTGACTTCCCGTTTAGCGCTCGCCGACACACGTTAGGAACATTTGCGAAAGGGCGAATTGGCAAGGCACTCAAGAACCTTCCTGAAAGTCTGACCGGACGCGATGGTCGCTCAAAAGTGTTAGAAAGGTTCCGGTTTACGTGCTTCGAATGCGCGCACCGCTGAAGGGAGTTGAAAGCGGGAATCAAGCTGACGGGATCGTTTCCAAAGAACTTCGGCACTTGGTTGCGAGAGTTGATTGGGCGCGAACAGTCGGTGCACGTCTGCGTTTCGAAGCGCGTGAAATGACGGCGGTAGGCAGCCAAGATGAGGGCAACGGCCGCGAGGATGCGACGGGAACTATCGTCTGGGGTTCCTTCCTGCGTCAAAGAATCAGCTTCACAACCGGGATCCCTCGCTGACGCAAATTCCGCCGCGTCCGAAAGCTGACGATCAGGCCTGCAGGCGGCCTTCCGAACTGGTTTCTGAAACAGGCAACAGCGTCAGGAACCCGTGCGAAGGGCGTTTGTTTGTCGGGCACGCTCTCGCTGAAGTTCCCGGCGAACAATACACTGGGCAAGCTCATCGAGCGGAATGCGTGCCTCGCTCTCTTCCTGTGCAGACGATCGCAACAGTTTGAGATCATCGTTTGAAGGGGGCTCGGTCGCCAGACCGCATCGGAACTCTAAAACCCGGAGTGCGGCTTGCAATAGGCGGTTCGACAGAGCACTTCTCATAACCCATCTCCAAACTCTCTTTGGCCAGTATTGTGCTTTTGGGTCGTGAGCGCCAGCTAGGGAAAACCCGTGTCCCGACGGCTTCATGGAGACGCGTTTGCGTTTGGCATGTGGTCGTATGCAGCTCGCGCAGCGTCGGCTGGAGGCGTCGCCTGGGCTTCGAAACAGCAATTCGCATTAAGCGCCTGCCTCCGGGCTTGACCTGGGGGTGGAAACAGCGCGATAGTGTGGAAAACCTTTTTGCTCCCGCTGACAAAGGCAGCATAGTGAGGATGTATGGCCAGGAAAACCACGATACGCCCGGTCGACAAAGCGAAACCGGCCAGCCATATCCGCGGAAAACCACGTAACTCCAGAACGGTCAACAAGAGATCGGTCAATGAAGGCTTTAACGCCTCCGCAGGCGTCGCCGCTCCAGCAGCAGAAGCAGTAACGCTCCCAGAGCCACGGCCGGACGGGTTTCCTATTGTCGGAGTGGGAGCTTCCGCCGGAGGTCTGGAAGCATTCACAGAACTCCTGAAAGCCCTGCCCACCGATACGGGAATGGCTTTCGTGCTGGTCCAGCATCTCGACCCGAAGCACGAAAGCATGCTCTCCGAGATTCTCTCCCGCTCTACTGCGATGGCGGTCCGTGAAGTCAATCATGCAACCCGAGTGGAACCGAACCACGTTTATGTCACCGCCCGCGGCGTGGACCTGTACATTCGAAGTGGCGTCCTTCAGGTCACGCCACGGAAGGCCACGCGAGACGTCCCGATGCCCATCGACTACTTTTTCCGCTCCCTCGCTGAGGAACTGGGCAACAAAGCTATTGGCGTTATCCTCTCAGGCACCGGGTCCGACGGATCACTCGGACTGAAGGCGATCAAGGCAGAGACCGGCATCACTTTTGCCCAGGAGGAAAAATCCGCGAAGTATGACGGCATGCCGCACAGTGCGATTGCCGCCGGATGCGTCGATTTCGTGTTGCCGCCGGCTGACATTGCCCGCGAGCTGAGCCGCATTCACGATCATCCTTACGTGGCACCGCGGCCCGCGCCGCCCGAGGAGATCATCCCTGTTTCCGACGACGCACTGAGTCAAATCCTGCAGCTTGTGCGTGTTGCGACTGGCGTGGACTTGGTGCAGTACAAGCCCACGACCATCAAGCGGCGGATCCTTCGCCGGATGCTGCTGAACAAACTCGATTCTCTCGAGAAATACCTCGTCCGGCTCAGGACCGACACCGCCGAGGTGCATGCCCTTTTCGAAGACATTCTGATCAACGTAACCCAGTTTTTCCGGGATCCCGATACGTTTCAAGCTTTAAAGGCTGATATTTTCCCGAAGATCGTTGGCAACGAAAATATCAACGATTCGGTTCGCATCTGGGTACCTGGTTGCTCCACGGGAGAAGAGGTCTACTCGCTGGCCATCGCCCTGCTCGAGTACCTTGAGGAGGGCAAGAAGCACGTGGCGGTCCAATTGTTTGGTACTGACATCAGCGATTCGGCGCTGGAAAGGGCCCGTGCCGGGCTATATACCCCGAACATCGCGACCGACGTATCCTCTGGGAGGCTGAAGCGCTTCTTCGTCAAAGCTGACGGCGGATACCAAATCAGCAAACACATCCGCGACCTCTGCGTCTTCGCCAAGCAGGATGTCACCAGGGACCCGCCTTTCTCAAAACTCGACTTGCTCAGTTGCCGAAACGTACTAATTTATTTGGGCCCCGCGCTTCAGAAGAGAGTGCTACCGGTATTTCATTACGCACTGAAATCCACCGGCTATTTGTTGCTGGGCAATTCTGAAACGCTCGGATCCTTTACGGACATGTTCAGAGTGGTGGACAAAAAGCACAAGTTCTTTGCAAAAAAGGTGACAGTCCCGCGCGTACCAGTGGAATTTAACTTTGGGCTTGCGCGCGCCGAGCCGCAGGCTAGCGCGGAGGGTGGGAAGGCCGTTTCAGCGTGGACTGCAACCGATTTGCAACGAGAAGCGGATCGCATAATCCTTTCCCGGTTCGGTCCATCCGGCGTGGTGATCAACGAGGATCTCGACGTGCTGCAGTTTCGCGGCCAGACCGGCATATATCTGGAGCCATCGCCGGGTCCGGCCAGCTATAACATTCTGAAGATGGCGCGCGAAGGGCTATTGGCCGATTTGCGGAGTCTCTTGCACCGCGTACGGACCAGTGAAACCCGCGTCCACAAAGAAGGGCTGCGGGTCAAGTACAACGGGAGCTTTCATGAATTCAACCTGGAAATTATCCCCATATGGCGGCCACCTCAGGCGGGACGCTTTTTCATGATTCTGTTTCATCCAGTTGATGCCGTCCGCGGCAAAACACCCGTTCGCAAGGAGCCCCGGCAAACACGCACCACGGAACGCGACGAGGTCCGGGTGCTGCGGCAAGAACTGGGAGTTACGAAAGAGACCTTGCAGGCCATCATCGAGGAGCAGGAGGCTACAAATGAAGAACTCCGATCGGCCAATGAGGAGATTCAATCCAGCAACGAGGAGTTGCAGAGCACCAACGAAGAGCTTGAGACTGCCAAGGAGGAGCTGCAATCCAGTAACGAAGAGCTGAACACCGTTAACGAAGAGCTGCAGAATCGTAATAGCCAGCTTGCTCAGGCCAATGACGACCTGCATAATCTTCTCAGCAATGCAAACCTTCCTATCATTATGGTCGGTAGCGATCTCTGCATCCGACAGTTCACGCCGCAGGCGGAAAAAGTAATGGGCATCATTGCTTCCGACATCGGGCGGCCCATCGCCAATATCCGCCCCAACGTGAACATTTCTAACCTGGAGCAGAAGCTGGCAGAAGTGATCGAAACGCTCCATACTCACGAGTCTGAGGTGCAGGATTCTAACGGCCGCTGGTATCTGTTCCGCATACGTCCGTACCGAACCGAGGAAAATAAAATTGAGGGCACGGTCCTGGTTCTTGTGGATATCGATGATATCAAGAGGTCTGGTGATAAGATTCGCCTCATCACGGCACACGAGGATGAGCGGCGGAAGATTTCGCGCGAGCTCCACGACGCTCTCAACCAGGAGGTGGCTATGTTGGAAATAGCCGTCGATAGCCTGGAAAAGACCCTGCCCACCGACCCCGACCAGACGCGCCAACAGCTCCGGTTGCTGCGCGCTCGGGTGAGTGGTATATCCAATGATGTTCGGCGCATAGCGTACCAGCTCCACCCGTCCATTCTGGACGACCTGGGTCTTACGGCCGCCCTCCGTTCTTATGTGGATGAACTTTCCAAACGAGATGGAATCACGGTTAAGTTCTCGGCGCATGATATTCCGGAAACACTGCCCCCGGCAGTGGCACTAACTTTGTACCGGGTGGCTCAGGAAGCGCTGTTAAATGTGGTGAAACACGCCCGAACGCACCAGGCGGCAGTGGTCCTGACGCACCGTGATGGTACGGTCCAACTGACGGTTCGGGACAAGGGCGCAGGTTTCGATCGCGAACGGGTCAGGGGGACCGGAAGTCTGGGTCTCGTGAACATGGAAGAGCGCGCACGGCTGGTCAACGGGCAGATTCAGATTCTCTCACAACCCGGAGCGGGAACCCGCGTCGAGATCACAATCCCGTTGCCGGCGCCTGTTGAGGTCGAAGAATCATGAAGAGGTTACGTGTGCTTCTGGGGGACGATCACGTCTTGCTTCTTGAGGGCGTTCGTACGCTGCTGGAAGCCGACTTTGACATCGTTGGTGCCTTCAACAACGGTCGAGATCTGTTGGAAGCTGCCGTCATACTGCAGCCAGACGCTATCTTGCTCGACATTACCATGCCGCAGTTGAACGGTATTGATGCCACGCGACAACTGAGGAAGCTGGTTCCGCAAAGCAAGATCATTATCGTTACCATGCATGCTGATCCGGAATATGTCCACGAAGCTTTCCGGGCGGGTGCTTCTGCCTATGTTCTCAAACAGTCCGCTGTATCGGAACTCGTGACCGCCATTGAAACGGTGTTTCAGGGCTCAACTTACATCACGCCACTAATCACGGGCGAAAGTCTACAAAAACTACGCAAGACGGTCGGCCACTCGTCCACATCAGGACCGTTGCTTACGCCGCGCCAACGCGAAGTCTTGCAGTTGGTTGCAGAGGGCCGCACCAGCAAAGAAATCGCCAGCATTCTCCAGATTTCAATGAAGACGGTCGAGTTTCACAAGTCCAGAATCATGAAAGAGCTGGGCATGCATTCGGTGGCTGAAGTAACCCGGTACGCTATGCGGACCGGGATCGTGGGGCAGTAGCCGCGAATGGATCCAAGCCGAGTGGTCCGCCGACAAAGCGCCGGCGAGATCACGCATTGAATATGCGGATGGTTACACCCGCGCCCATACTACTCTGAGCGCAGAAAGCCACGCACAGCGCGCAATCACGGCGCGCTGAATCTTGGCGAACCACAGCTCGACCTGTGCGCGATGCGCGGCTTGCACTTGGCGGTCGCAATGCACGGCTGGCCGCCCTTGTGGCGTGGATCGAGACCCGCGATTCCGTTTTGCTCGAAGTGCTTTTCCAACATGAGATAGTAGGAGCGGTCGTGCACAGGCGGCGGGTGATCTCGACGTAAGTCGCGCCGTCAGCCAGCGCCAGAATCAGCCGCGCGCGGAAGACATCACAGCATAGAGTACGCGACTGCGCTCACTTAACTAGTTCCACTCGCTGTTCCTCGGTTACTTGCAGAACTTTCGATACTGTCTCACAACAATGAGGCGGATCGGAAGCAATAATATTATGACCGGGACAAAATACTAGATGCCAGCTACCCGTTATCCGGGGGGCGCACCACCAAACTGATGCCGGAGAACAACTTCAATGTATACTTGGGAAACGTCCCGGCAGCCTATGCGGCCGGTCGTATCACGCAACTTGCAAAGCGTAACCAATGCGAATTGATGCGTGGGTTTTCGGTGTGGTCTGTCCGCTGGTGCTATTGGCCTCTCGGCCCGTCACGGCGGCGCAACGCGTGAACCCAATGCCAACTATCCGCAGCACTTCGCAGGAAGTGTTGCTTGAAGTACTGGCACGCGACAAGAGTGGCCGGCCGGTTCGCAATCTCGAACCAAATCAATTCCGCATCATGGAAGATGGCGCGCCAGTGCCGATCACTGGTTTCAGGCTTGTGGAACGGAAATCCGGAGCGGCCGATCCGGAGAGCAACGGCTCTGTCACGCGGCAGGAAATAGGCTCCGCGCCGTTCGATTCCACTAGGCAAGTAAGCCTCATATCGCTCGTATTCGACCGGCTGGGCCTGGATGGCCGGCGTCTCTCTCGTCAGGCTGCGCTGGACCTCATCGCGACTGCATCGGGAGCCAACGTTTACTTCGCCGTGTTCGCAGTGGATCAGCGGCTGAGTGTCCTTCGATCCTTTAGCAACAACCTGCCCCAGCTACGGCGCGCTGTCATCCAAGCCACTGGCGGGACGCCTTCGCAGTTTGCCGCGCAATCGGATACCATCAAGGCCACATTGCAGAGCATGGCGATACCGCCGGAGCACGCCCTACTGGCGACCGCTCACGCGGGGGCAGAGGGCCCAGCTCCCACGCCATCCGACGGTTCTGCTATCGCAGCCGACCGCGAGCGAGCCGCGATGATCTTGAGCATGCTGAACTTTTCCGAGGACGCGGCGCGGTCGCAACAAGGGTGGTCGTCGATTTTTTCGCTCATGTCCATCGCCGCTGAGCAAGAGCATTATCCCGGAATCAAAACCATCATCTATTTTTCCGAGGGAATCCAGGTTCCCATAAGCCACGTGCAGCAGTTCCACTCTTTGATAGCGGCCGCAAACCGCGCCAACGTGCAGGTCTACGCCATCGATGCTACCGGCCTAACGCCGGCTGGGCGCCAGGATGCCGCGAGGGCAGAACTCGAGAAGGCAATGCAATCGGCCGGCGAAGAGATGGATACCAGAGTTTCCGACCACGACCGGGAGCAGAAGAATGCCATCACTCCGGAGCGCGTCAAATCGATGGAGCGCGGCGAAGAGAGTATTCATGCCAACGTGCAGAACTCCTTGGCGGAGCTGGCCGAGAGCACGGGTGGTGTGCTGATCGCAAACACAAATGATGCGCGTGGACTGCTGCGTCGCGTTGCGGCAGATATCAGCATGCACTACGAAATTACTTACGTACCGCGCATTCAGCGATATGACGGCCGGTTTCGCAAAATTGCAGTGCAGGTTACAAAGCCAGGCGTCCAGATCCGCACACGCGACGGCTATTTCGCGTTGCCTCCGGACAGTGGACCGCTTCTGCGTTCTTATGAAACGCCGCTGTTGTTGTCGTTGGGAGAAACCCCGGCACCCAACGCGTTTGCCTTTCAATCCCGTGTTTTTCACTTCGGACGCGCGGAAAATGGAGTAGAGTGTGTCGTGAGCGTGGAAGTACCGCTAGCAGACATCGCCTTCATTCAGGAGAAAGGAAACGGCCATTATCAATTGCATCTTTCGGCGCTCGATCTGATCAAGAATGAGGAAGGCGTGGTGATGGAAAAGATCACGAAGGACGTGCCGTTCGAGGGCTCCATCAACAAACTAGAAGCATTTCGCCGTGGCAGCTTTGTATGGGTAGAGCATAGGACCTTGGCGCCCGGGCATTACATGCTGGAGACCGCGGTTCTTGACCGCGATGGGGAAAGGGTGAGCACGCGAAGAGTAGCGTTTTTCGTGCCCGCGCCTACGGATGGGCCCACGCTCAGCAGTCTTTCATTGATCCGTCGCGTGGAGCCGGCCACGGAAACTCGTGACTCCGGTGATCCATTCCTCTTTAGCGGTGGGAAAGTGACGCCCATGCTTGCCAATATGATTCCGCGCGGGCCGGAGTCAACGGTGGCGATGTACTTTGTGCTTTATCCTAATCGCTCGATTACGCAGACGCCGGAACTGGAGATAGACCTGATACACGACGGGAAGCTAGTATCGAAAAACGCGCCGACAC
>DATLVQ010000318.1:0-5347 GCA_035577325.1 Bryobacteraceae bacterium
CGCTGCGCGCGTGCCCGTGCCTCACGCCAGGCCCAAGCCCGCCGGCGCCATATCGCACAGCATCGCCGAGTGGACGTTCAACTTCATCATCCTGATCTTCGCCACCAGCACGATTGCGCAGCCCTTCGTGATTCCCACATCATCGATGGAAGATAGCCTGCTTGTGGGCGACCATCTCATTGTCGATCGCATGGCATACGCGCCTACCGGGCGTTTTGCGCGGCACTTGTTGCCGTACGAGCCCGTGAAGCGCGGCGACATTATCGTCTTCCGTTATCCGCTGAATATCAAGGAAGACTACATAAAACGCGTGATCGGCGTCCCCGGCGACCGCATTCACCTGATAAACAAACAGGTCTACCTTAACGGCAAGAAGCTGGATGAGCCTTACAAAATTCATAAAACTTCGTATATGGATGCCTACCGGGATAATTTTCCCGCTGCGCCCAACATCGGGCTGCCGTCATCCGCGATGGACATGCTGGAACATCACGTGGTGAATGGCGAGGTAGTGGTCCCGCCGGACCATTATTTCGCCATGGGCGACAATCGCGATAACTCGGCCGACAGCCGCTACTGGGGTTTTGTGCCGGCCGAAAACATCAAGGGCAAGCCGCTTCTGATCTATTGGTCATACGAAGCCTCCACCGAAGATCTGGTGGACTTCACCATCGGCCATTTCGTCGATCTGGTGCAGCATTTCTTCACCAAAACCCGATGGCGCCGCACGTTCATGCTGATTCACGGATACCCGATCGGGTAGCAATGCCTGTTGACGCCTCCGCTCAGATTGCCGGCTCGGCGCGTGTACATCCCGATACCGCCATCGGTCCCGGCTGCCGGATCGGCGAGTTCTGCGTGATTGAATCGGATGTGGCCATTGGCCGCGACTGCGTGCTTGAACCCTACGTCTACGTGAAGCGGTGGACTACGATGGGCGCGCGGAACGCCGTTTCCGCCGGAACTGTGTTGGGAACCGATCCGCTCGACAAGAACTACTCGGGCAAGCGCAGCTACCTGCGCATCGGCAGCGGCAACATCATCCGTGAGCACTACACGGTATCCCGCGGTACCGAGCCTGAGTCGGTTACCCAGATCGGCGATGACAACTACATCATGACGTCCGGTCACATCGCGCATAATTGCAAAATCGGCAACAACACAGTCATTTGCAGTTGCGCCCTGGTGGCCGGCTACGTCGAAATTGAGGATCAGGCGTTCATATCGGGCGGCGTGGTCGTTCATCAGTTCTCGAAAATCGGCAAGCTCGCCATGATTGGCGGCAACACTCGTGTCAACAAAGATGTGCCACCGTTTTTTCTCTACTCTGGTTTCAACGCGGAGGCCAAGGGGTTGAACCTGGTTGGCCTCAAGCGCGCGGGCTTCAGCGCGGAGCAAATTAGCGCGCTGAAGCAAGTGTACCGCCTCTTATACCGCTCGGGCCTCAAGCTGGATGAGGCACTTTGCCAGATCGAGACCGAGATTCGGACGGCAGAAGCGGTGCATTTGGTGGGTTTCATTCGCGCTAGCAAGCGTGGAATCTGCCGCGAATAGTGTTGCAAAATACACTGCAAAAGTGCAACATATCCCGAGGAGGAGATACGCATGAAAACACTCGCGTTACTCGTATTGGGGATCCCGCTGCTTGCGCAGGACGTGCCGTGGCAGGCGCGGCTGCAGTATATTGAGGCCTGCTCTTGCGATTTGTTCTGCCCATGCTATTTCAATGACCACGCCTCGCACCAGGGCTCGGGTGAGCACAAGTGTAACTTTAATAATATTGCCAGAGTGGTGATCGGCAAACACGGGGACACCGATTTAACCGGCGTAAAGGTCTGGCTGTCGGGCGATCTCGGGGCCGATTGGGCCACCAAGGGCGAGGCCGACTGGCTGATCGCCACGTTCGAGCCCAAGGCCAGCAAAGAACAGAAAGACGGTGTAATGGCCATCCTGACCAAGATTTATCCGGTGAAATGGAAAGACGTCCAGATGGATACGTCGGACATCACCTGGAAGATCTCGCCGGACGGCAAGACGGCCTACGCCAAACTGGCTAACGGTAAAGGCGAAGTGAAGCTGACGCGTTTCGGCGGCGCGGATGCGGAGAAGGCCGCGCAGATTTCGAACGTGCGCTACTTCGCCGCCACCTGGAATAGCCCGTTTTCGCTTTATCATTCCGACCACTATTACAAAGGCGGCGGAAAGTCGTACCAGTTGCATCACGCCAACGGCTTCACGATCACGGTGGAAGCCAGCTCAGATGGAAAGCGAGTAGCGGCCAAAAAGGCAGACTGAACCGCAATCGACTGAATCCGTGGCCCGGCCGTCGAGGTCGGGCTGCGGGCAAAAACTACCCGCTTCGGACCTCTTTAAATAACACGTTCGCGTCTATATAGTTCAAAGCAAAGAAGCGGCAGAGGACGTGCTCCTTCACAAGAAGGAGGCTTTATGCGAACCGTCTCCGTACTTTCTTACACAGTGTTTCTTGCCTGTTATGCCGCGGCTCAGGCTCCCGTGTCTCGGCCAGTTCCCCCCGAAGGTTCGGCAAACCGCGTGTCCGAGCCGATATATCGAGTGACGGTTGTCTCCCGTACCACCAAGGCCATTAATTACGGTCATCTCAGCGAACCGACAAAGGTCGGCCTGAAAGGAACCGTGTTGATGCCGGAAACGCAGGGAGAAGCGCGCGTCGAGAGCAAGCGCGGCGCGGTTGAAATCGAGGCCAAGATCAACCACCTCGAGTCTCCTACGCGGTTCGGGACGCAATATTTGACCTACGTGCTATGGGCTATCAGCCCTGAAGGCCGTCCGGTAAACCTGGGTGAGCTGGTGGCCGATCCGTCGAACAAGGCCAAGATCAAGGTATCAACAGACTTGCAGGCATTCGCCCTGATCGTCACGGCAGAACCTTATTTTTCCGTAATGCAGCCCAGTGATGCGGTCGTGATGGAAAATGTCCTGGAGCCCGGCACACTGGGAAAGGTCGAGGAAGTGGACGCGAAGTACGAGCTGCTGCCGCGCGGTCATTTTACGTATGATCCTGGATCGACAATGACGGCCCAATCGGGAACCAAGGTCTCCATGAGCGAATATGAGGCTCTGGTGGCGACCTACCAGGCACAGAATGCGATTCAGATCGCCAGGGCAGCGGGAGCCGATAAGTACGCCGCCGACAGCCTGCAAAAGGCCGAGCAGCTCTATCGGCAGGCCGTCGACCTGCAAATGAAAAAGCCGTCGAGCCGCAAAATTGTAACCGTGGCCCGTGAGGCTGCGCAGGCCGCCGAAGACGCGCGCGCCATCAGTGCGAAGCGGCAGGAGACCGACATCAGCGCTGCGCCGCTGCCGCGGTCCTAGGGAGTGATTGCGAAGGGTTTGAGAACGCCGTCAACAGTCGGCGTTCCCAACCCCAGGGCCGGTTTCGCTTACGCTACCATCTTGTGCGGATCGATGACGAATTTCTTGGCCGCGCCCTTGTCGAAATCTTTGTAGCCTTGCGGCGCGTTATCAAGTGAAATCATCGTCACATTAACTGCTTTCGCCGGTTGGAACTTGCCGTAGAGGATAGCGTGCATCAACTGCCGGTGGTAGCGCATTACCGGGCACTGGCCGGTGGTGAATACATGCGATTTCGCCCAGCCGAGGCCGATCCGAATGCTCAGATTGCCGGTCTTGGCCGCGTCGTCGACGCCGCCGGGATCATCTGTCACATAAAGACCTGGAATGCCGATTCTGCCGCCCGCCGTCGTCACTGTCATCAATGAGTTCAGCACCGTAGCAGGCCGCTCGACTGCTGTATCCTTGCCGTGACCGCGCGCTTCAAAACCCACGCAATCAACGGCGCACTCGACTTCCGGTATACCGACGATCTGCTCGATCTGCTGCCCGAGTGTGGCGTCTTTCCGCAAGTCGATGGTTTCGCATCCAAAGCTTTTCGCCTGAGCGAGCCGCTCGGGAATCATGTCGCCCACGATGACGACGGCCGCCCCCAGCAACTGGCAGCTCACCGCGCACGCCAGGCCCACGGGGCCGCCACCCGCCACATACACGATCGAGCCCGGGCCGACGCCGGCCGACACGGCGCCGTGAAAGCCGGTGGGCACGATGTCCGAGAGCAGTGTCAGATCTTTGATCTTCGCCATGGCGCGGGCCTTGTCGGGCAGGCGTAGGAGGTTGAAATCGGCGTAGGGCACCATGACATACTCGGCCTGTCCGCCCACCCAGCCACCCATATCGACGTATCCGTAGGCAGCACCGGGCCGCGCCGGATTGACGTGCAGGCAGATGCCGGTCTTGCCCTCTTTGCAATTGCGGCAGCGCCCGCAGGCGATGTTGAATGGCACCGAAACCAGGTCGCCGACTTTGACGAACTCCACGTCGCGCCCGGCTTCGATCACCTCCCCGGTAATCTCGTGCCCCAGGATCAGGCCCTTGGGGGCGGTGGTGCGGCCGCGCACCATGTGCTGGTCGCTGCCGCAAATGTTGGTGCAAACGATTTTCAAGATGACGCCGTGATCGCATTTACGCGAACCGAGTGCGAGTTTGGGAAAGTCGATCGACTGCACTTCCACTTTCCCCGGTCCCATATATGCCAAACCGCGATTCGAAGCCATAGCCCTTCTCCTTTATGTTGGATTTCGATCGAGAGGGACCATCGAATCAAAAAAGAGGCGTCAGGTCAAGTGTGCGTGAAATGCCACTGTTTTCCTAGGAACCGTTTTCGCGGGACGCCTTCCCGCCGGCTGCGATAGAATCGCCCTTATGCAACAAAGCGCAGCGGGCGTCGATCGGCGCCAATTTCTCGTCAACAAGCTTTCGGCCGGATTCGCCATGGCCGTCCTGCCAGTCTCGGCACAGACGATCACCACCGATACCGACGGTCTTGAAGCCGGCGAGGTCTCGATAACGACCGCGGACGGGCACATTCCTGCCTACCGCGCGATGCCGAAGTCCGGGAAATCGTTTCCGGTGGTGCTGGTGGTGCAGGAAATCTTCGGAGTGCACGAGCACATCAAAGACATCTGCCGCCGGTTCGCGAAGCTGGGCTACCTGGCTGTGGCGCCGGAGCTCTATGCGCGGCAGGGCGACGTTTCGAAGCTCACGAACATTCAAGACGTGATCTCGAAGGTGGTGAGCAAGGTGCCGGACGCGCAGGTGATGTCGGATCTGGACGCAGCGGTCGAGTGGGCAGGGAAGACCGGTAAGGGCGACGTCGGCCGGTTGGGCATTACCGGTTTCTGCTGGGGTGGGCGCATCGTATGGCTGTACGCCGCGCACTCGCCGAAAGTAAAGGCGGGTGTGGCGTGGTACGGGCGCATCGTGGGCCAACCGAGCGAGCTGCAGCCGAAAC
>DATLVQ010000319.1:0-7896 GCA_035577325.1 Bryobacteraceae bacterium
GTGCAGCATTGCCCGTTAGTGAGTGTGTAACCAGGCGCGCAAGGCCCACTGTTCACGCAAGTCCCGTTGACCAGGATTTGCCCCTGAGGGCACGACGGCGGAACACACGTGCCGCCTTGGCAGCATTGGCCGTTAGTGAGCGTATAACCCGTGGGACAACCACCTCCGCCAACGCAGCCAAGTCCGAATTGACAGGTGCCGCCGTTGCCGCATGGTGTCCCATTGCCCTGGGGCTGGCAGTTGGCCAGCGATCCGGGACAAAAGAAGCAGACCGGGCAGGTTGCGGCAATGCCGCTTGAGCTCGGATTCCCGCCGCAATGCCATCCCGCCTTCAGCACTCCGACACCCGGATTCGACCGAATCACCTGTCCGTCATCACTCACGGTACCTGTCCCGATCGCTACGAAGGACCCAATGTCGTGATCGAACGAATACATTTCGGTGACTTCTCTGGGAGCTAGGCCGTCGACATTCGGCAGCGTGATCGGCGCGGGCGGATTGAACAGTGCACCCGAAGGCTGAATCGTGACAATAAAGCGCGGCTGTTGGCCGAAGCCAGGCACCATGGGAACCTTGTCCGGATGCACTACTGTCACACTCACGCAGCCAGTTTTCGACCCACCCGGGAACGTTACTTGCCCCGGCGCGAACGTTAGCGAAAAACCGGGCGCTTCAGGAATGATCAGTGTTCCGCCACCCGTCGTCATGGTCACGCAGAGCTGGTTATTCGTTTTGATGGGCAACAGATAGATCGGCTGGCCAACGGTATTCACCTGTCCCGCTACTGTAACCACGTCGTACTCGAGCGTCGGAAATGTGCCGGGCGCCGTCGCTGTCGAGCCGTCGACGAGTAACTTCACCAATCCCACCGGCGCTGGCGTTATGGAGAACTGACCTTTTGGATCGGTCTGCACAGCCGACGCACCTTGAACTGACGCGAGGTTTGAATTCACAACGTTCGTCAACACGGCCCGGACGGTTACGCCGGGAATGGGCTGATTGCTGTTGTCCAGTACCAGGCCACTGATCACGGTGTTGGCCGCGGGCCCCTCGGCTCGGCCGGAAGCAGTAAAGCTCGCCGGAAAGCCTTGATTACCCGGAAAAGTAGCGCTGATGAGATTGTTCGAGTTGCCTTCCTGGTTACCGAGGGTCGGAATAGCCGCCACGCGACCGTCGGAGTCGGTGTTGACGGTGAAGCTCGGTTGACCGGCAAAACTGCCGCCGCCCTGCGCCACCGTGAACGTGACCGGAACGTTAGGCAGGCGGTTGTTCCCGGCGTCCACGACTACCGCGATGAGGGGCTTGGGCAGGGGCTGATTGATCGCCGCGATCTGATTGTTTCCGCTGTCGATCACGATGTTTCCCGCAGGTCCCAGAGTGCTGCTCGCGTTGAAGATTGCTGTTCCATTGAAACTAACGGCATAAGCCTCAACGGTGTCGCTGCCGGCCCCGGCGCGCATCCCCAGCGTCCAATGAGCCAATGCTTGACCCTGCGCGTTAGTATTAGCCACCACTGAAGACCCCGGTGTTCCGCCAGTAGCCACCATTCCGTTGTTCTGCGTCACCTTGAAGATCACTGGAGTATTGGGAACGGGATTCCCTGCGGAATCGGTGAGAGCGACTATAAGAGGTGCAGTGAGGATCGAGCCGATTACGCCGGTCTGGTTATTCCCGGAGATCAACTGGATCTTCGCCTGTGCCGACGGTGGCTGACGCGTAACCGTGATCTGCGTGTTGTTGGAGTTGCCGGCCTGGTCTACGGCAACCGCCTGAATGATATTAGTGCCGATATTGAGAGGGACATTAGTGGCTTGAAAGGTTCGGTTCGCCACCTGGGCAGCGACTCCGTTCACTTTGACCTGCGCTTGCTGGGCATTGACAGTGCCGACCACAATGTCGTTCACGATGCCGCTGATGGTGGTAGAGCCGTCGGTGGTCACGAACTGGTCGGGCGGCGAGGTAATGGTGACATGGGGAGGCGTCGCATCGAGCGTCACCTGAATCGTGGCCGTGCCAGCTAGGCCAGATGCCGACGTGGCTGTGGCAGTGATGAGGTTCGGCCCTTCAGCCAGCGGTAGCTGAATGCTGAACGCCCCGTTTGAGACAGCCGCCGGAATCGAGTTGATGGTAACCGTGGCGGTCGGGTCGCTCACGGTACCGTTGACCGTAGTCGGGCTGAGATTGAGATAGCTCAGGTTCGCCGGCTGGGCTATGGCGACTGTAGGTCCGCCGGTCACGGTCAAGGTGCCCGAAGAGGACAAATTACCAACGGTTGCAGTAATTTTGGCTCTTCCTGCCGCAACACCCGTGGCCAGCCCCTTCGTTCCTGCTGCATCGCTGACTGTTGCCACCGATGGCGTATCCGAGCTCCAAGTGGCAGTAGACGTCAGGTCGCTCGTGCTGCTGTTTGAGTACGTGCCGGTCACAGCGAATTGCCGCGTCTGCCCGGCGCCTATCGAGGCAGTCGGCGGGGTAACGCCAAGCGAGACCAAAATGGGCACCGACACCACGTTCAGATTCGTCGAGCCGGAGACTGACCCCAGGGTTGCGCTGATGGTGGTATTGCCGGCTGCCAGAGCCTGGGCGAGGCCTTGGCTACCCGCGGCATTGCTGATGCTGGCCACTCCAGGCATTGAGGAGGCCCAGGTGACCTGAGCAGTGATGTCCTGAGTGCTCGAGTCGGTGTTCGTGCCGGTGGCCGTAAATTGGGGCGTTCCGCCCACGGATAACGACGCATTCGCCGGAGTCACAGTTATGGACACCAGTTGCGGAGAGCTCACGGTAAGTTTGGTGGCGGCGGAAATCGCGCCGAGCGTTGCGGTAATCGATGTCGTACCGGGGCCTGCGGTCGTCGCCAGTCCTTCGCTACCCGGATCGTTGCTGATCATGGCAGCGGTTGGTACTGAAGAACTCCAGGTGACTTGGGTCGTGAGGTCCTGGGTGCTCCGGTCGCTATACCTGCCGGTGGCCGTGAACTGTTGCGTCAAACCCACAGGAACACTGGGATTGGCCGGCGTGATCACGATGGAAACAAGAGTCGCTGCGGTCACCGTCAACGTCGTAGAAGCTTTGATGGAAGGACCGTAATCGGAGGCGATTGTCGAAGTCCCTACACCCAACGCCGTAGCCCGGCCCGCGAGACGCTGAGTGTTGTTGATGGTGGCTACGCTGGAGGCTGACGAAGACCAGTGAACGACCGCCGTTAGGTCCCGTGTGGTGCTGTCGGCGAATGTTCCCGTAGCGGTAAAGGGTTGCACCACACCCTTTGCAACCGACGGGTTGGCGTTGTTCAGCGCGATGGAGAGCAGCCGGACAACCTTCACGGAAAGCAACGTCGAAGCCGTAATCGGGCCCTCGGCCGCGCTGATTGTGGCGTTACCTGCAGCCAAGCCTGCCGCGGCGCCGAACGGCCCAATCAGGGCAACTCTAGGAGCGGAAGAACTCCAGGTGACTGAAGCCGTCAAGTCTCGCTGGCTACCGTCCGTGAAGCTTCCGGTAGCTTTGAACGGCTGGACGCTCGCTGTAGGAATGGTCGGGTTGTTGGGCGTCACCGCAATCGAACTCAGCGCTACGCTGGTGACAGTCAACGAGTTGCCACCGGTAATCGAACCCGATTTGGCGCTGATCTGGGATTTGCCCGCCGCCAAGCTGAAGACCACACCCAGGTTGTCAACCGTGGCGACCGCCATCGCGGACGAACTCCAAGTCACCGACGTAGTGATGTTCTGAATTGTGCTGTCGCTGAATCGGCCCAAGGCATAGAACTGCTGCTTGATCCCCTGGGGCGTTGATAGGCTTGCGGAGCCCACGGCAATCCCTACAAGGGTTGCCGTGGTCACGGTCAAGTTCGTCGAGCTAGTTATGGAATGCAGCGAGGCGCTGATCGTGGTACCGCCTGGGCCGATCCCCGTTGCTAGGCCAGAGCTGTTCATCGTTACCGCGCTGGTCGAGGACGATTTCCATGCTGCAGATGAGGTGATGTCCAGGGTGCTGCCGTCGCTGTAGGTGCCGATGGCGATGAACTGCTTGTTCGTTCCTGGAGCGATCGACCGGTTTTGTGGAAATATTGCAATCGAGACGAGTGCATAGCCAATGCCGCTGAGGTTCAGAGCAACCAGAGTCCCCCCGCCACTGGTGATCGTGACAACGCCCGTTCGCAGACCGGTTCCGGTAGGGGAAAAAGTTACGCTGATGGTGCAATTGGCACCCGGGGCGAGATTGCTGCCGCAGGTATTGGTCTGGCTGAAATCACCGTTGATCGTGACTGCGATATTCGTTATGACGCCGCTACTCGTGTTGGTAAGAGTGGCGGTCTGGACAAGACTCGCAGTGTTTACTGCATAATCCGAGAATTCCAGCTTGCTCGGTGAAAGACCAAGAGGCGCACCGCTGGCGGAGTCGCTCTGACCTTCGACTGGCTGGCACGCCAGGAGGAGCAAGCAGCAAAGCAAGCATACTTGCGTTATCCTGCAAAATCTATCCGGCTCGGCGCGCAAGCTCGGATTTGTCGATAGCACGATTCGTAGTGGCCCGTTTCCGGTTGACCGGAAAATGGCCTTGACAGTATCACAGGTTTGACCCAAGTTCAATCAAAAACGTAGATGACCTACCCTGCAGGGCATTCTTGATCATGAAATCTGAATTCGCCAGGCCCTATTTCCCCCGCAACCCGATGATTCCGAGTCAGCGTTTTATCGGTACTCAGGCCATCTGCGGAAAGCTACGTGGCAAGGGCTGTGTTATGCTTGCGCCGAACGCTGGCGGATCGCAGACGTGCGGTCCTCGTCAGGCTGGGCGGTGTATCAAACCGAGTTGCTCGTCAGGAACTCCAAACGTGATCAGGACAAAGTCTGTTTATTCCCTCATCGACCGTCGGAACGACGGCTTGCGTGTGCTTGTGACTCGGTTCCGTGGCCGTGGGCTGCCCAAGAATCGGGTACGACGCCTGGGTGCCGAATCTCGGCCCCAGCGAGAAGTTGTTGCGCGCCAGCAGGTCCGGGCGTGTCGCTTGGACGGAATTCTGTCGGCGCTATCGCGCCGAGTTGTTCGAGGACGGCTCGATCGACAGGCGTAACCGGATCATTAAAGAAACACGGTCAGAAGTTTACGCTTCGGCTGTTGCTGGTACTAGCCAGACGCGGCCGGATCACGTTGTTGTGTCATTGCGCCGAAGATCAGCTTCAATGCCACCGCTACCTGCTGAAGCAGGCTCTGGAAAGACTAGCGGCAAAATGATCGATCATCAGGTGCCGAATTGCCGCTGCACACTAGCATCCCGGAAAAGCGTAGCGCTAATGCGTCGCAACTACCCCTATAGGCCAAAGGCAAACCCTTGCGCGCGTTGGGTAGAGTTGAAAAGTCGGCAGCATGTTGAGTCATCGTAGTCCTAAAGCCATGAAGGAGAGTGCTCTGCATCGCTTGACCGCGAAATTCGCACGTGGGGCGAAAGCGATTAAAGATCACGTTATGCAATCTGAGAAACAGAAGGGCAAAAGGAGGACAGGCGTACCTCCACTACCGCCCAAACTGATCAGAATGCGCGCCCTCAGCATTCGCCAACCGTACGTAGAGCAGATCATGCGCGGCGAGAAGCGGTTCGAATATAGAAATAGGCCGACCAAAATAATGGGCCGCGTGCTGATTTACGCGAGCATTGGGCCGGGCCCCGCGAGCGAGTTTAGGAAACTGCGAATGGAACCTGGCGATCTGCCCACGGGTCTCCTCATGGGCACAGTTGAAATCGTGGGTTGCCAGGGCACGGTTGGTAATTACAAATGGAAGCTTTCCAAGCCGCGAAGGCTGCGCCACCCAGTGCCGCCCCTGAAACACCCCCAACCGGTGTGGTTTTACCCCTTCTAACGCCCGAATTTCAGCTCTGGCGGCTCGGGTGCAAGCGCTGCTCCAAGCACGTGCCGTACTATTTGACAAGTTTCTCAAACCGGCTCACGAACTCCAACAGTGGAATCTGGAGAATTCTGCATATCTGGCGCAGTTCGAGCAGATCCAGCCGACGTGCCCCAGACTCGTAGTAACTCACGAAAGCCTGCGGTTTGCCGAGTGCGAGTGCCATGTCCACCTGGCGAAGACCATCACGCCGTGCCGGCCACTTCATCGGCTTACGCTGTCGACTCCCAGTTCACCAGGGGCATGCGCGAACTCACACCGCTTTTCTAACACGCCTCTTCCTTGCGGCCACTCCGCACAACGGCCACTCGAATAGCTTCTCGGCACTCCTCGCCATGCTCGACCCTCAGCGCTTCATCCGCGGCGAACAGATCAAGGACCCGCGATTACTCGACCAGGTCATGGTCCGCCGCCTCAAGAGACGAACTCCGCGAACTCTTCCCGGACCTAGGCCTGCCAAAGCGCGAGGTCGTCCAGCACGATATTTCAGGATTGGCAGAAGACGCACCCGATCTAGCCCTGATTCGGCTCCTGAGCAGATCTTAGTATAGGGGAAGGACTGCAATGGAGCCCAAGCGGAGTGAAGGAAATAGCCCCGTCCAGTTCATTCTGGAATCGGCCCGAGGATCACTTATATATAAACGTTGGGCGTCCTCCGTCATGTGAAGGGATGAGCACAGGGGATTCGGGCGGACCCTTTCTCCGAGTCGCCGACAGCCCACCCGGAGCACAATTGAAGCACCACGTATTGCGCGTTTCTCGTCTAATCTTTTGGAACCAAAACGAGCGAAACATCATAACTGAGTGTGAAAATAGAAAGGGCGCGAATAAGTCGCCCGACAAAAACACTTCGCTCGGTTCCGGGACTTGCGTGTGTTTTTGGTTCCGCGCGCGTGCGAGGTGACGATGGCAGCGGCAGAGGCGAAGGCAGAGTACTCGGCGATCTTGCTGCGCGTGACGGGGAACGTGGGCGGACGCATCGTGCAGCTTCTGATCAAGAAGCCGCTGTGCGAGAAGGTGGTGGTGGTGACGCGGCGGAAGACGGACTCCTTCGCCGGCCCCAAGGTCTCCGAGGTGGTTGTCAACATGGACCGACTCGAGGAGGAGGTTGCGCCGCACGCCCAGGGAGTCGACGTCGTGCTCGCCGCGTTCGGCGTCGGCAAGGGCAGCGCGAAGATGCCCGAGGAGGAGGTGCACAAGATAGAAATCGCATACCCGCAGGCCTTTTGCCACATCGCCACCGGTGCAGTCTTCACCGAGTGCAAGCCCCGCCACCGGCATCAGGAGTTTCTCTCGTTTCTGCGCCAGCTGGACGCCTGCATTCCGGAACAACTCGACGTGCACCTCATCGTGGACAACTACGCAACGCATAAGCATTCCAAGGTGCGCACCTGGCTGGCTCAGCAACCCCGCTATCACATTCACTACACGCCGACCTACTCCTCCTGGCTGAATCAGGTGGAGCGCTGGTTTGGCCTGATCACCCAGCGGGCCATTCCGCCGCGGCTCCTTCAGCAGCGTCAAAGATTTGATCGAAAAGATCGACTCCTTTGTCCAGCACTACAATCGCTCGCATCGACCCTTCGTCTGGACCGCTACAGCGGATTCCATCCTGGCAAGGATCTCTCGACTTTGTTCAGCTATTTCGGGACGAGACAGTGATTTCGCAAATCAGCGGCACTATGTTTGCTCTTGTGCAATTTTTCATTTTGCATTTTTCACAGGCGCGCCGGGCGAGATCAAGGGCATTCTTCGAAACGCGGCGCATTCCACACTCTAACTCCCGTGCAACCGATCGATGGTCCGCTCCGATTCGGTGTCCAATTATTGTACACAGTCTGAGAGAACCCGCGAACAGAGATCCAAATGCGCTAGCGTTTGATCCGAAACTTGATCTCGATTGCGACGCAACTAATAGCCCACCAGCTAAATGAGCGACGGGCGTCAGGCGAAACCACTAAACGGGAGTGTATCGTTTAACGACGCGGTCGT
>DATLVQ010000320.1:0-3239 GCA_035577325.1 Bryobacteraceae bacterium
AGCCGAGCCATCCCGAATTGCTCGAGGCGCTGGCCAAAGATTTTCGCGACCACCATTACGATCTGCGGCGCCTAATCCGCCAGATTGTGACGTCCAGCGCGTACCAGCTTTCGTCGCACTTTGACGGCGAGTGGAAAGCCGCCTACGCTCCGTATTTCGCGCGTCACTTTGTCCGCCGCCTGCCCGCCGAAGCCATCGCCGACGCCATCTCGCAGGCCACCGGCATCTTTCCCTCGATCGCCATTAATGACACCAACGTCAAAGTCTCCTACGTGATGCAGGCGCGGTCATCGGAAGATCTGGGTGGCAAGGAACTCGAGCCCCTGCACCTGCTGCTGGCGAGTTTCGGGCAGGCAGACCGCGATAAGACGGACCGCGACCTCTCAGGTTCGACGGTGCAGGCGGCTGCCCTGCTCAATAGCGAATTTGTACGCGATCGCGTAAAAATCAAGGAAAACGGGCGGCTGCACAAGCTACTCAATCACAACCCGCCGCTCGGCAATCGGGAGATTGTCGATGAGATGTTTCTGGCGTTTCTCGCGCGCCCGCCGCGCGCCCCTGAAGCTGCCATCGCCATCAAGGCCCTCGAAGAGCGCCATAATCAAGGTCTTGAAGATCTCGCCTGGAGCTTGATCAACAAGACTGAATTTTTATACGACTACTGATATGACCCGAGACATTCCCGACATCCCGACTCTAACGCGCCGCCATTTCTTCCGCGCCGGCTCGGCCACCGTTTCGGGCTTCTGGCTGCTCCCCATGCTGCGGCCGTTTAACGTGGCAGCCAAGGAAAACGTCACGCCGCGCGGCGGCGCCGAATACTGCATTTTCCTGTTTCTGAACGGCGGGATGAGCCAGCTCGATTCTTTCGACATCAAGGAAGGCAAGTGGACGCCGGCTGATTTCGACGTCCGCACGGTCAAGCCGGGCGTGCGCATGCCATATAGCCTGTTTCCGAAGCTCAGCGGGCAGCTCGACCACTTGGCCATTGCGCGGTCGGTGGAGGCGTGGGAAAGCGCGCATTCGCGTGCGCAGTACTACATGCAGGTCGGCCATCCGTTCAGCCCCGCGCGGCGCAATGAGATGCCCGCGCTCGGCGCCGTCATCGCTTCCGAGTTTGCTGCCCGCCGCAAAGCCTCCGATTTTCTACCGCCTTTCGTGGCGATGAACTTTGCCGGCACTTCTGCCGGCTTGGTCCGGCAAGGCTGTCTGCCGTACGGGTATGGGCCGCTGCCCATCGAAATAAAACAGGGCACGGAGTTCGTGATCGATCCCGCCGAAAAAGCCATGTTTGATCGGCGCTGGCAGCTGCGCGAGGCTCTTGAGGCGGCCGTCCCCGATTCCGCGCCGTCTCAGGAATTCACCAGCTTTTACCAAAGCGCACTCAGCATGATGACCGCGCCCGCCGTGGCTGAGGCGTTCAAAATTCCCGAGGCAGATCGCGCCCGCTACGGCAGTTCCACGCTCGGCGATTCCTGCATTCTGGCCCGTAACCTGGTGCGCGCCGATGCCGGTACGCGCTTCATTTCCATCTCGCACAACGGCTGGGACCTGCACGCCGACATGTTCGATCCTAGGAACAAGCGCAATCACTACGGCCTCACGCGTGAGCTGGACGGCGCGTTTTCAGCGCTGCTTGGCGACCTGGCCGCGACGCGCGCCAAAGACGGCAGGACGCTCCTCGAAAAAACTTTCATCGTGTGCATGGGCGAGTTCGGCCGCACAGGCGGCGACCTGACGGTCAACAAAGGCCGCGACCACAACCGGTCCGCATTTTCCGCGATGTTCGCCGGCGCCAGTGTAAAAGGCGGCCATGTATTTGGCGTCACCGACCCCAATGGTGTCAAAGTGCTGCAATCGGAGTGGGAGGAGAAGCGCTCCATTTATCCCGAAGACGTGATCGTGACCATGTACTCGCTGCTGGGTATCGATTGGACCAAGAAAATCACCAACACGCCGTCAGGCCGCGCCTTCGAGTACATCGAGCAGCAGTCCGGCACCGATTTCGTGCGCTTCCGCGAGATATCCAATCTGTTTGCCTGAAAAGGAGCGAGCGCGTTCGTCGACCAGCGCCGGAGTCCGGCATCGCCAAACGCAATCGAGTAAAGTTATGCAGATCATGAAACGATCAGCTTGTGCCGCTATCGCCGCGGCAGCGCTCATTTTATTATCGGTTCCGGCGCAACCCACGGCCCCCCGCACCTCCTGGCCCGAAGCGAAATATCAGGTTCGCCTGGAAGAGAGCGTCAAAATTCCCATGCGCGACGGCATCAAGCTTTCGACCGACCTGTACTTTCCCGTCGACGCCGGCAGCAAGCTGCCCGTGATTCTGATTCGCACGCCCTACAACAAAGCCCCTTACCACGACTCCAAAAGTGTCGCCCACCATTTCGCCGGCCAGGGCTACATCGTGGCCGTGCAGGACACTCGCGGGCGGTATACTTCGGAAGGAAATTATACGGCATTCGAAGGCGACGTCACCGATGGCTACGACACCACCGACTGGCTCTCCAAACAATCCTGGTCCACGGGCAAGATCGGTACCTACGGCTGCTCGTATGTGGGCGACGTCCAAATTCTGCAAGCGGAACTCCGCCACTCCAATTTGACTGCCATGATTCCGCAAGCCGCCGGCAGTTCGATCGGCGCGGCCGGCAACCGCTATTATTTTTTCGGCGCGCGCAAAGCGGGCAACATGGATTTCGCCAGCGGTCTCGGCTGGTTTTCGAATGAAGGCAACAAGGACCGCTCGAAGCCGGCGCCGCGCATTCCCGACAGCAAGCTTCGCCAAGTGTGGGGGACGCTGCCGCTTGTGGGTATGGTGCAACGCGCGGGGGGCGCGCCCAGCGATTGGGACGACATGGTATCTCGCGAGCTGACCGACCCCTGGTGGGACCAGTTCGGTTATCTCAAGGGCAAAGAGCGTTTCAACGTGCCCGCGCTCCACATCGGCTCCTGGTACGACTTCGGCGTGGCCGAGGTGCTGCTCGAATTCAATATGCTACGGACCAATGCCGAAAGCGCCGTGGCGCGCGATAACCAGTTTGCCGTGATCTCGCCCACCAACCATTGCCAGTCGGAAACCGGCACGACGGAGCATACCGTTGTTGGCGGGCGCCCGCTCGGCGATGCTCGCTTCGAATACTATGCGCTCTATCTGAAATGGTTTGACCACTGGCTGAAGGGCATCGACAACGGCGTGACGAAAATGCCGAAAGTGATGCTCTACGTCATGGGCA
>DATLVQ010000321.1:0-5786 GCA_035577325.1 Bryobacteraceae bacterium
AAGCGCTGGCGGGATTGAAGCGCGATGGGGAGAAGGGGGCATCGCCGAAAACCGGCACGGTGGCACAGGCAGGCGTTAAATCCCAAGCCGCGGCAGGCCCTCCACCTCCGGCGCGGCCGTCGCCCTTCGAGCTGGATCGCGCCAAGAAAGCCGCGCGCCCGGAACCGCAATCGATGGCGGCCCCGTCACTGGGAGCCACGGCATCAGTCGGGGCTACAGCCCTTGCACCGGAGCGGGCGGCGGCCGATAAAGGCGTCACCAACTGGCGGGAGGCGCTGCATGGAGCGCTAGTGGAGCTCGGCATGACGTTCACCGCCGACGCAGTCGAGCATTCGGAAGTCACGCAAGCGGGTAACGTGCTGCAGTTCGTTACTCCAAAAGACTTTATGCTGGCCATGCGGCAGGAGGACCTATCTAAAGCCGTGCAGCGGTTGAGCGCGCGCCCGTTCAAGATTACAGTTACGTTTGGCGAGGGCGTACCCGCGCGCAGCGCAACTGTGCCGGAACAGAAACAGGACGAGGTGGCGCAGCGCGCGCTGGCCAATCCTGAAGTGCAGCGATTCCGCGAAGTTTTCGGCGGCGAAGTGCGCACCGTCCGCGATCTAAAAAGGGTAGAGTAATCTAATGCCGCAAAGGAGCCGCACGGAATGAAGCTGCCGGGAAACATGCAGGCCATGATGAAGCAGGCGCAGCAAATGCAGGAGAAGATGGCGCAGGAGATCGCCCAGATTCGGGTCGAGGCGTCCGCCGGCGGTGGCATGGTCACGGTGAAAATGGATGGCAACAAGAATCTGCTCGGTGTGAAGATCGATCCCGAGGTCGCGGGCGACGTCGAAATGCTGCAAGATATGGTGGTGGCGGCTTGCAATGAAGCCGTCAAAAAAGTCGAGGACGAAGCCAAGCAGAAAATGGGCGGGATGCTGGGCGGCATGGGCTTGCCACCGGGGCTGTTCTAAAATCCGGCGCATGAATTTCACCGCGGAGACGCAGAGAGGCAAAGAAGAGCTGGGACAGACCATTTCGCTTCCACCCCGCCGTAGAGTTGGTACCTAGTTTTCATGCCGGATTTCGCTGAACCTCTCGCGCGTCTAATCACCGAATTCAAACATCTGCCGGGCGTCGGACAGAAATCCGCGCAGCGGCTGGCGTTTCATATGATGCGCAGCAGCCGCGAAGATGCCGAGCGCCTGGCGCAGGCCATCCTTGATGTGAAAGACAAGCTGGGCCTGTGTCCGGTTTGCAACAACATCAGCGAGGGCGAGCAGTGCCTGTTTTGCCGCGACACCACGCGCGACCAGAAGGTGCTATGCGTGGTGGAGGAGCCGCACAACATCGTGGGCATCGAGACCACGCGCCAGTTCAGCGGCGTTTATCACGTGCTGCACGGGGCGCTTTCACCGCTGCGCGGCATCGGCCCGGAGCAACTGAAGATCAAGAACCTGATCGAGCGCATTGCCGCGGGGCAGATCGAGGAAGTGATCCTGGCGACGAATCCCACGGCCGAGGGCGAGGCCACCGCGGTCTATCTTTCGAAACTAATCAAGCCGCTGGGAATTCGCGTGACGCGCATCGGCATGGGAATTCCAGTGGGCAGCGATATCGAGTTCGCCGACGAGGTAACGATCTGGAAGGCGATGGAGGGCCGGCGCGAGATGTAGATCAGCGCATGACCGTTTTCTGCATGCGCTTCTTGCCCGCCCAATACAGGCTCACTTCGTGTCCGTCCGGATCGTCCAGATAGGCATGTTTCCATCCCCATGGCATGACCTTTGGCGTTTGCGTGAAGCGCGCCCCCGCGGCTTCCAGGTTCTTACAGACTTTTTCCAGGTCCCGCGTCTCAAAATATAACCGGATCCCATCGCCGGGCGGCATGGTCTTGCCAGGCTCGATGAGGTGCAGCGCGATAGTGCCCTGGCCGGGCGCGGATTGAAGGCGCGCATAGACCTGATGAAAGACTTCGATCACTTTGAAGCCCAGCAGATCGGCATAGAAGTGCAGGGCCGGAGCGAGTTCCCGCACGTAAACCATGGCATGATTGAACGCGAGCGCCGGCGCAGCGGGCTTTCGCGGTTGCTTCTTTTTCTGAGGCACGATGACCTCCTTCGGACTGTGCTGCCGAGTGTATCAAAGCGCCCGGTGCATGCCGTCGAAACGCGGCACGGGAACAAGGTACTCTGGATGTCACGATGCGTAGCATGGGACAAAACCTCAAACCTGTGGCGGTGGCGCTTCTGGTGCTCGCTTGCAGCGCGGTAACGGGCGCAGCGCAATCGGCTGGAGCTGGAGCAGGCATCTTCGAGGCTCACGGAGACGTCGGCGTTACGCCGAAAGCGGGCTCGGTTGAATATGATTCCGCCTCGGGCGAGTACCGCGTGATGGGAGGCGGAGCCAATATCTGGAGCACGACGGACGCATTTCAATTCGTCTGGAACCGGCTGTCGGGCGATGTGACGCTGACCGCCGATGTCCGCTTCATCGGCGCCGGGAAAGTAAATCACCGGAAGGCGGTGCTGATGATTCGCCAGGGACTCGATGCTGGCGCGGCATATGCCGATGTCGCCGTGCACGGCGATGGGCTCACGTCTCTGCAGTTCCGCCCCGCGGCCGGCGCTGAGACCCAAGAGGTGAAGGCGGAGATGAATGCTCCGCGCCGCATCCGCGTCGAACGGCGCGGGAATGTTTTCACGATGTTCACAGGAAACTCCGACGAAGATTTGAAGGCGGCGGGCACGGCCACGGTCGCACTGCAAGATCCCGTGTACGTAGGGATCGGAGTGTGCTCGCACGACCCGGACACCGTGGAGACAGTGGTCTTTTCGAATCTACAGTTGGCGGCGAAAACGGTATCGGGAGATCAGCCGGCGGTTGTCACTGACGCTCCAGCCGCGGCCTCGCGCAAGGGCAATGCGCGAGACCGCAAAAAGAGCCGGATTTCGATCTATGACCTGGCCGGCAAATCCATCCGCGTAGTCTACGAAAGCGACAAAGTGTTTGAAGCGCCGAACTGGTCGCCGGATGGCAAATATCTCCTGTCCAATTCCGGCGGCAATCTATTTCGCATCCCGCTGGATGGGGTGGCGGAACCAAAAAAGATCGATCTGGGCGCGATCTCGCGCTGCAACAACGATCACGGGATCTCGCCAGACGGCAAGTGGCTAGCGCTTTCGTGCGCGGACGGCACGCGAGCGTCGACCAAGTCGGGCGAATCGCAGGTGTTTCTGCTCTCGATCGACGGCGCGCATCCGCGCCTGATGACGCCTAAGGCTCCCAGTTACTTTCACGGCTGGTCGCCTGATGGCCGCTGGCTGGCGTTCGTGGGACAGCGTAACGGCATCTTCAATCTCTATCGCGTTGCGGCCGCGGGCGGCGAGGAGGTGCGGCTCACGTCGCAGGCGGCGTACGACGATGGTCCGGATTATTCGCCCGATGGCCGGTGGATTTACTTCAATTCAAACCGGTCGGGAAGCTGGGACGTCTGGCGGATGCCGGCCGAAGGAGCGGGCGCGAAAGACGAGAAAGCGCACCAAGTGACATCAGACGAACTGGAGGATTGGTTTCCACACCCGTCTCCGGATGGAAAGTGGCTGGTCTTCCTGTCCTTCCCGAAAGGGACGCAAGGACACGATGCGGAGATGGAAAGTTCACTGCGCATGATGCCGTTGCCAGGCGAGAAGATCGAGCCCGCGGCTATTCAGGTACTGGGCAAAGTCTTCGGCGGCCAAGGAACGATCAACGTGAATTCGTGGTCGCCGGATTCGAAGAAATTTGCGTTTGTGAGTTACGAGATCGAGGAACGGGCGCACTAACCGCGGCGCGGGATTAATCGAATTCGCGCGCGGGCGGGGATTGGTCCAAATCGACGCGACCGGCGGCGATACTGGCGCCGAAATAATTTTCGCCGCGAACCGGTGAACCTGCCAAGCGGCGCAGCATGGCGATCTGTCCGACATGCGTGAGCGCATCCGCGACCGGCCCCTGAAAAAGCTTCTCAGCCGAGGCTCCCAGGGGGAGGGTCGCGGCCAGGTAATCATCGAATGCGCGCAGAGCCGCAGAGAAACGCTGCACTTCCTGGTCCCACGGAAGCGGCGGCGAATCGTGCCACTCGTGCTTGCCCTTCGCGATGCAAAGGGCCCAGTCCAGCAAGTCGCCCACGTGCGCCAGAATTTGTCCTGGGGTCCGGGTGCCTGCCGCCGCGCGAAATTCGGCGAATTCGGCGGGCGCGCCGCGCAAAGTCTTGCCCCCGCGATAGGCCAGCGTGGCGACGGCGTGGCGAAGGAACTGGCGTTTGGGATCGTTCATGACTTCGGAGCCGGCATCCATTGCCAACTAGATTACGCGAACGCGGCGCCGGTGACCACTGGTTCGTGTTCGACCGGGAAATTTACGGAACGGGCGATGAAGCAGAAGTGATGGGCCTTGCCGTGAAGCGCACGGGCATCCTCGATACGCGCGCCGTCGGTAATAGTCATGCGAGGGCGGAGCACGACGCGCGTGAACTGGCCGGAGCCGTCTGCGTTCTCGGTCATTTCGCCAGTAGCGTCGTCTTCGTAGGCTGTAACGACGATCCCCGCGTCGGCGCACAAGTGCAAAACCCAGAGCATGTGGCACGTGGACAGTGACGCTACGAGCAGTTCTTCGGGATTGTAACGGGCGCCGTCGCCGCGAAAGTGCGGGTCTGAAGAGCCATGAATCTGCGCTGTTTTTCCAGCCGTGCTGATTTGGTGATTGCGGCTGTAGGCGCGGTAATTCGCAGTTCCCGAGCCCAGATTGCCGGTCCACTCGGTCGTGATGTGATAGTTGTGCGTCTTTGGCATCGCGCGTCCATGACCATCGTATGGCGGATCGGCGCAGCTAGATGCGCAAGTAACCGTTACCGGGCCGCAGACGAAAGCTGGGTCAGCGCACACGCAGGCGCCGCCTCGCGAAGCCCGGCCTCGTGCAGGCCTCCGATTTCGACTTCGATAAGTTCGTTCGCGGGCCGGAGGCTCGCCAGCTCTACCTTGAGATAGTTATCGCTCAACGCGGCGCGGGGCTCGACCAGAGTCACGACGGAAAGCTTTTTTCCGATCATGCGTCGGCTAAATTCCAAGTTCTTCCTCGCCGCCAGCTCGCGCAAGACATGGGCGCGATGATGGCGCACGTGCATGGGCACCTGATCCGGCGCTTGGGCGGCGGGTGTGCCGGGACGCTCGGAGTACGTGAAGACGTGGAGATAGGTGAAGGGCAGCGACTCGATGAACGCGCGGCTTTCTTCGAATTCGGCGTCGGTTTCATCAGGGAACCCGGCCATCACATCGGCGCCGATGGCGGCATCAGGCATCAGGCGGCGGGCCTTCAGGATGCGGTCTGCATAGTGGCGGGGGCGGTACTTGCGATGCATGCGGCGCAGGACGCCGTCGCTGCCCGATTGCAGGGGCGCATGCACGTGCTTCGCAATGCGAGGGAATTCGGCCATGAGACCGAGCAGGTCGTCGGATAAGTCCATGGGCTCGACCGAACTGAGGCGCAGACGCTGAATTTCGGTTTCGGCGAGCAGTCGCCGCAAAAGATCCGCCAGGCGCATGCCGCTGCCCGGTTCCCTGCCCCAGCGACCCAGGTTGATGCCGCTAAGCACGACCTCGCGATAACGGCCGGCGAGGCGGCGCACCTGCTCGACTACTGTCTCGGGCGAAGAACTGCGCGAGCGGCCGCGCACAAACGGGATGATGCAGAACGAGCAGCGATTGTTGCAGCCGTCCTGGATCTTGAGATTGGGGCGGGCGCGGTCGGCGGGAGCGTCCATCACC
>DATLVQ010000322.1:0-33987 GCA_035577325.1 Bryobacteraceae bacterium
TTGGGCGCAGCCGGCAACGCCGATGCGGGAATGCTGTTATAGCCGGTGTAGCGGGGCGCGGTGGCTTCGACCGAGAGCGGGTTGAGCGGCGAGGCCGGCGGCGTAAGCTGGGTTGAGAAGCCGAGCGCGGTGGCATCATAATCGCGGATCAGTCCCTGGCCGAACAAGTCATAAAAGACGCCGGCGCCCGCGCGAATCGAACTCTTTCCGGGCCCGCCGAAGAGGAAGTGCGAAAGGCCGCTGTCGCCTTGGGGCGAGTAGGCCAGCGCCAGGCGAGGCGAGAAATCCTTCTGAGTGGGGTAGAGCCCGTGGCCGCCCTTGGAGTCCCTCAACTGGTACGAGATTTTGGGCGCAAGGGATTGCGATTTGCCGTTGGCGGCCAGAACCCCGCGTTCGTTGAACCAATCGCCCAAAGAAACGTTGGTACTCGTCTGCGCACCGCTGGATTCGTAAACTGGCGGAGTAATGGAGGCGCGCAGGCCGGCGGTGACCGTAAGACCACGAGTCACTTTCCAACTGTCCTGCAAATACGCTTCATATTCCTGGTCGGCGAAATTACGCTTGATGCCCGCGCCTTGCGGTAGCGTGTTGCCCTGAATGTCATAGTTGTATTGCGCGTTAGCTTGCGTCAAAAGGCCGAGCAGATTGCTGAATTGGCGTTTGTAGACAGTGCTGTTCTCGGCGTCGGGCGCCAGAAGCTCAAGCCCGCCATCTACCAGTACCGAGGAATTACCCTCGATATTGCTATAGGAATGGCCGAAATCGAGCCGGTTGTTGTTGATGAGGCGCACGACGCCGCCAAAGGTGAGGTTGTGGGCTCCCTTGGTCCAGCCCAGATCTTCGCTGAGCTGGTGAACGGGCGTAATGCGCGTCAGGCCGGTGCTGGTGGAGTTAATGGTATCGATATCGCGCAGCCAAGCATAGCCGGCGTTCAGAATACCAGTGTATTCCTGGCCCTGTCGCGTGTAACCGTAGCGGAAGCTGCTGGTCAGGTTCGGATGCAGGAGCGCGGTGTATCCGATGGCGTAGCCTTTGCTGTTTTCGAGAAACACGCTGGATGCCGGCTCGCCGGGAAACTGGGGAATGCCGTTGGCGAAGTTGTCGTTCTGCAGGTTGCCGCGCCAGAACACGCGGTGCTTGCCGTTCTGATCGAGCTGATAGTCGATCTTGGCAATGTAGGTATTCCAGCGGAGCGGCGTCGGGGCATGAAAGCGGTAGCCGGCGGTGTTTAGGGTATCGCCCTGCGTGAAATCATTGGGCAGCGGATAAGACTGGAACAGTGAAAGGATCGCTGGATCGGCGCCGATGTGGGCTGGATCGAGCTGCTTGACCTGGTCCGGCGTCAACTCGCCGATACTGCCATCTTTGCGGGTGTATTTGAAAAACCCGTTGCGAAAATTATCCGTTGGCACGATTCTGAGGCCGGTGGATTCGCTGCGGTCGCGCCTGCCTTCGTAATTGAGAAAGAAAAAGAGCCGGTCTTTCTTGATCGGTCCGCCTACACCGGCGCCGAAGACGTTGCGGATCAATTTATCGCGAGGCAGACCCGACAAGTTGTTGAAAAAATCATTGGCGGCAAGCGACGTATTTCGGTTGAATTCATAGGCAGAACCGTGCAACTCGTTGGTACCACTCTTGGTGACGAGCGCGACTTGGGCACCGGAACTGCGGCCCAGGTCCGCGCTGGCGTTGGTGGTAACAGTGCGGAACTCCTCGACCGAATCGAGGGTAACGCGCAGAACGCTGGTAAACGGTGTGTGATCCTGCTGGTCGTTCACGTCGACGCCGTCCAGGGTGACATTGGCTTGGTCCGCTTTGCCACCATTGACGGCGCCAGTGCGATGATCGGGGCGGGTTCCGCCGTCAGGCCGCAACCCGGTGGGCAGCTCGCCCAGGAACGTAACGCCAGGCTGAAGCGACAGCAGACCGACCACGTTGCGCCCCTCAAACGGCAACTGGGTGATGGCTTTTCCGCTGATGGCGTTGCCCAGTGACGCATCAGTGGTGTTCACCTGCACGGTCTCCGCCGAAACTGAGACGACTTCGGAAACGGTCCCGATCTTTTCGAAGGCGATGGTGAGGGTGGCCGGCGTGCTGACCAGAAGCTCGACACGGTTCACCATCACATCGGCCAGGCCGGCCGCTTTCGCGGTGACGGTATAGATCCCAGGCTGCACCTGCAGCAGCGAGTATCGTCCGGAGCCATCGGATACCGTGTCGCGGGTGGCGTGGGTGGCGGTGTTCTGGATCGATATGGAAGCGCCGGGAACGACCGCGCCCGACGGATCGACGACGGTTCCGGTGAGAGATGTCAGAGCCTGGCCGAACATAGCGGCGGCCAACAGCAACATCGCGAGCAGGAGAACCAATGCTTTGTTCATAGATGGGACCTTCTTTCCAACAAATCTTTTGCGGACACCGTTCGCTAGATCTTGAGAACGAACGCGCCCGCTTGCAGGCCTCGTACAGGCCATTATCGCTGCATGTGCGCGCCCGAAAAACACCCCAGACTGGAATTTACAGACATTACCACATCCAGCGCGAACTGGACCATGGAACCCGAAGCATCGGCGGAGTATAGCAGGAGGCGATCGGACTCACTGGCCAAGAAGGGGTGAAAGGCCAATAATCAGGGGTGAAATCGAGACTAAATGGCTGTTCGCCACAGGAGAGAGCTGGTATCGGGGGTCAGTACGCGCGGCGCACCGGGCCGGGGAGACATCGGCCTTGCCGCAATTTTAATCCGTTGCTGGAGGGCCGTCTAGGGCTGTTCCCAGATCTGAACCGCGGCACTCACGGAGTCGCCGACCTGCAATTGCAGCGTGTAATAATCTACCCCATAGCTACCAGCGAAGAGGTTCTGTGGCAGACGCACGTTCACCTGCAGAACTCCCGCAACCATTCCAGGAGCTGGGCCAGCGTATAGCGGCTGTACGCGCAATGTTTGCGCCGGCGAAACGAACAGGACGGAGACGGACTGGAGCGGTGCAGAGAGGGGCGGCCTGGCAATCGCGCCATCGGGCAGAGACTGGTTGAACAAGCCCGCACCAATGGCCCAGAAAACGATGATCGAGCCTGTTTTCGCGGGATTTTTAATCGAGTTTACTGTTCCATCCTGGTTGAGAGCGGCGGCATTGATTACGTCGAGCAGAGGCGGGCCGGGCGGCACGGAGAATATCGCCGGATAGCTTGACACCACCGCGAGATCCAACGCCGACGAGGCGGCGGAACCGGACAACACCTGCACCGATGTGGTTGACTTCGTGCCGATCTCGAAGGGGACAATGGCATTGATCTGATTGGCCGCGACGTAAAGCAGCGGTGCCGGCATGCCGTCAAACGTCACCTGTACGCCCGCCAGCGTGGTCGCGATCTTCCCCTTTGAATCGAACTTCGCGCCTACGCCGGGAGTTGGCCCCAGACCGGTTCCGTACAGGCTGATGATCTCGCCCGGCGCGACGCGTCCGGAAACCGAATATGCCGCCGCGTTCACTTGAGCAAGTATCGAAACGCCTGACGGGCCTCCGGCGGGAATGCGCAGTAGTGAACCTTCCCGTCCCAGCAATATCTCGCCGCCGGTTGAGTCAAGCACCAATGCCTGGCCCGCACCGCCGGCAGGCAGCATCTGCGTATTGAGCAAACGCGATCCATCGGCTGCCAGCTGCACGACGAACTCATCGCCGGTCGCCAGCCCATCCGGGAGAGAGGGAAAGTCGCTCGAAAATGTCGTGCCCGTGACCCACACGTTTTCTTGGGTATCCAGCTGCATTCCGGAGAATTGTTCGAGAATCGACCCGCCTAGAAATGTCGAGAACTCTAGCGCAGTGCCGGTTGAGTTCAGGCGCGTGACGAAGACGTTGGCGGGACTGCCATATCCTGCCGGCTGCGCTCGAAACTTGGTTTGAAAAGCTCCGGGCGTGACAGGAATTCCGCCGCCCTGAGCCAGACCTGCAACCACCACACCGCCATCACTCGTCAACGCCAGCGCCCGTACAGTGTCTCCGGAATTACCAGGCCAGCCCCCTCCGCTGCCCCCCAGGTATGTGGCCCATAAGAGCTTGCTTCCATCGGCACTCAATCTTGCCACGAAGCTGGAGCTAGTGGATGAGCTAAGATCGAATGGATCTCCAGTAGGAGTACTAGTGCAGTTGCAAGTGGGCTGAATTGCACCCGGCGTTACCGGAAATCCATCCACGCCAACCGAGCCAGCTACCGTGATCGCACCGTCGCTGCCCACGGCAATAGCGAGACCAGTGGCCCCGGGCCCAATGATTTTCGACAACAAGACTTGATCGGCGGTATTCGTCAATTTTAGGAGAAACGCAGAGATGAGATTTCCAAAGGAGCTTGTTGTACCTGGAAAATTACGCGGATCAGCCCCGCCCGTCACGTAGACATTCCCCGCCGGGTCAAGCGTGACGGCATCCGCCTCCGCGCCCACAAAAGTTGAGAACAGCAGCTGCGTGCCCGTGGGATCGATTTTACTGATAAAGCCTTTCGATACGGTGTTCTGCGGGTAGCCGATCAGCGGATGCACCAAAGGGAAGTCAGGTGATGAGGTTGATCCCACGACGAACACGTCTCCCTTGGCATCAATAGCAATGCCACGTGCGCTATCGTACACGCTGCCTCCGAACATGAACCGGTAGACCATCTGGTTCGTTCGGTCCACCTTGTAGACGACGATCTTGGCGGTAGTGACGCCGTTGCTGGCGACCGTGGCGACGCTGCCCGCTACGTAAACGTTGCCGGACGGGTCCGTGGCCACACAGCAGGGCTCGGGTTGCGGCCCGAAATCCAAGTACCGAAGGTTGACCTGCGCCGGACCGGAAACAGCAGCGGCAAGAAACATCAACAACTTGGCAGTCATCATTGGCCTCAAGCGGAGTGCAAATTGACGGCCAAACGGCCATCGCAGACTTTCATCCGCTTCCGGAATCGCGATGGATTTCGATGGGTCGACACGACACACGTGTGTAGTCAAGTGAAATCGTCAAAATCTGATTCCCCGCATGACTGGCTAGAATGAGCGGATGATCAGGAGGTACGCCAAAGGGGGAATTGGTGCCCAAAATACGTGGCTTTTCGGCCGGGCCGGTTACGAATCCACCACGCGATCGCCGGATCGCTGCTCACGGGCGGCCAGGTTAGCCAGTTCGTCGACGCGGTTGTTGTCTGCGTGCGACGCATGGCCCTTGGTCCAGGTCCATATGGTTTTGTGGCGGCATACTTCTTCGTCCAGTCCTTGCCAGAGGTCGACGTTGAGCACCGGCTTTTTGTCGCTTCTTTTCCAGCCATTCCTTTTCCAAGCGTGAATCCATTGCGTGATACCGTTCTTCACGTATTCAGAATCGGTCACCACTTCGACTTCGCACGGCTCTTTGACGGCGCACAGGCCTTGAATGGCGGCCGTCAGTTCCATGCGGTTGTTGGTGGTGAGCGGAGCGTGGCCAAATATCTCGCGCGCGTGGGTGCCGTGTCGCAGGAGGACGGCCCAGCCGCCGGGGCCGGGATTGCCAAGGCAGGCGCCGTCGGTGATGAGTTGGACTTTTTTCACGCGTATTGCGCTTACCGTGGGCCCTTCATGAAACCAGAGCGGGCTCGGCTTCACCCGCAAAGAATGCGTCTACACGGTCGAGAATCTCGCGAGGTTCATGCGCGTGGTAGACCTCCGCGCGCAGCCGGGAGCCATTGCGGATGCCGTGCGTGAAATAAGTGGCGAATTGCTTCATCTTGCCGGCGGTATCGCACTCGTCACGCGCGATCAGCATGGCGTAGTAGGTGCGCATCATGTCGTAGCGGTCGCGGTGAGTGGGCTGGTCGCAACGGCCGGTGGCGAGATACTGCGCGATCTGGCGGAAGATCCATGGGTTGGACGATGCCGTGCGGCCGATCATGACGGCGTCGCAACCGGTCTCAGCGATCATGCGCACGGCGTCCTCAGGCGTGACAATGTCACCGTTGCCGATCACCGGGATTTTCACGGCCGCTTTCACTTCAGCGATGCGGGTCCAGTCGGCTTTGCCGCTATACCCCTGCTCGCGCGTGCGCGGATGGAGCGCGACGGCTTGCAGCCCGCAATCCTCGGCCAGGCGCGCCATTTTCACGGTGACCAGTTCCTCGTCATTCCAGCCTGCGCGAAACTTCATGGTGAACGGGATCGAGATGGCGGCGCGCACTTGGCGCAGGATGCGCTCGACCAGCGGCAGATCGCGCAGCAATCCGGAGCCACCGTTGCACTTGACGACTTTGTTCACCGGACAACCGAAGTTAATATCGAGAATATCGAAGCCCAGATCCTGGCAGACACGTGCGGCATCGGCCATAACAGAAGGATCGGCGCCAAAAAGTTGCGCGGAAATCGGGTGCTCTTCGGGCTCGAAAGCCAGGTATTTCAGCGTGCGCGTGGGCTTGTGGGCGCGCAGTGAGGCGCTGACGCCGTGTGAGCTGGTGAACTCGGTCATGATGAGCCCGCATCCGCCCAGATTGCGTATAAAGCGGCGGAATACGGTGTCGGTGACGCCGGCCATTGGAGCGAGGACCGTCGCCGGCGCGACTGGAACGCTACCGATCGCGAAACTGGCAGGGAAACTCTTCATGCGCGTGTGTGCTTTCATTTTAGCGGGTGTAATGACGGAAACGAAACCGGCGTTTGGGCCGTCTGGAAGGGCAGGGAGAATACCATGAAGCCGCTTCATGTCGGGATTCTGGTAGTTGTGGCCGCGGTGGGTGGCGGTCTGTTCACAAAATGGCAGACCAGCCGCAATGTGGCGCAGGTTTCGGCGATGAAGCCGGCTACTGCACCGGCAGCCAGTGTGGAAAAGCCGGCGGCCACGGAGCCTGTAGCGGCAACGCAACCTGCTGCGGCAAGACCAGTCGAGGCGGCCGCGAAGGCCCAGGTCTCGCAGCCGGAGCGCTACCAGGCACTGAACGAGATGCCGCGCAAGCACGGTAAAATGCGCCCGGTACAGCCGAGGATGGTGGCGCGGAGTGTCGCGCCGCATCAGGAGCCCGAAGTAAATCCCGCACCAGAACCGGCGGCGAACGCTGAACCGCCAGCGCAGGTAGAAATTTCGCGACCCGCGCCAACCCAATCTGAGGCCGCGCCCGCCGAGCCGGCGCCTGCCGTCAACGTGCCGAAAGATTCTCCGGCGCCGCCCCCTCCGCCGGTTCAAGTGACGCTGCGGAGCGGTACGCTTCTCTCCACGCGCACGGTCGAAGGTCTTTCGAGCGAACGCAACCAGGTAGGCGATACATTTACGGCCACGCTTGAGCAGCCGCTGTCAGTGGATGGATGGGTGATCGCGGAACGCGGCGCGCATCTCGAGGGCAAGATTGTGCAATCGCAGCGCGCGGGACGTGTGAAAGGGCAGTCCGATCTGGCGATCGAGCTTACGCAACTGGTCACTTCGGATGGCCAGCGTGTGCCGATTGAGACCGAGACGTTCATCAAACACGGCCAGCCGTCCACCGGCGAAGATGCGGCCAAGATCGGCGTGGGAGCGGTGATTGGAGCGACGATAGGCGCCATCGCGGGCGGCGGCAAGGGCGCGGGTATCGGGGCGGCGGCTGGGGGTGCGGCAGGTGCCGGCGATGTTATGCTGACGCGCGGCAAGCCCGCGGCGCTTCCTGCGGAGACTCACATCAATTTCCGGCTGCGGAATTCGGTCACCATCACCGAGCGGACTGGCCGGATGGACTGACGGGCGGCTAGTTCCGGGCAAGCAGCGTTCAACAATTCACACAATCAGGCTTGACGGCCTGTTCCCGCTCACTACGCTATAATCCGCCGAGCGGGCTCAGAATGCACATTCCGATCGGTGGGGGCGCGGCTGCTTGCGGCATATTGTTGATTGTGGCGGTGGCCAACGGGGCAAGCCAGAAGGTCACGCTGAAAAGACCGGTAACGGACGTTTATCACGGTGTCAAAGTGACGGACGATTACCGGTGGCTGGAAGACGCCAATGATCCGGCGGTGCTCTCGTGGAGCGCGGCACAGAACCGGTTTGCTCGGTCGTATCTGGATGCGCTGCCGGCGCGGACAAGCCTCTACGAGCAGCTGAAGCAGCTGCGGAGTTATCCTTCGCCACGCTATTTCTCGCTCACATACCGGAGTGATCTATTGTTCGCCATTAAGCGGCAGCCGCCGCAAGAGCAGCCGTTTCTGGTCACGCTCGCGTCGCCTGACGCGCCCGGCTCAGAGCGCGTGATCATCGATCCAAACCAATTGAACGCCAAAGGCACGACCGCCATCGATTTCTATGTGCCGTCGCTGGACGGGAGGTACGTAGCGGTTTCGCTCTCCGAGGGAGGCAGCGAAAGCGGAGATGTTCATGTCTACGACGTCGCGGGCAGGAAGCCGCTGGCGGATGTAATTCCTCGCGTGAATGGCGGGACGGCGGGCGGAAGTGTCGCGTGGAATGCCAATGGCACGGGCTTCTATTACACGCGGTATCCGCGGGGCAGCGAGCGGCCAAAGCAGGACATGGGCTTCTTCCAGCAGGTCTATTTTCACCGGCTGGGGACGAAGACGGAGGACGACAGGTTCGCGCTCGGCAAGGGATTCCCGCGTATTGCCGAAATTGCGCTCGAGAGTTCGGAAGACGGGCGCTACATTCTCGCCACCATGGCAAATGGCGATGGTGGCGAGTTCGCGCATTACCTGTTGGGGCCGGAGGGCGAGTGGCGGCAGATCACCAGGCTGGCCGATCAGGTTGCGACTGGCGTCTTCGGGATGGACGGGAATCTCTATTTGCTCTCACGGCAAGGCGCGCCGCGTGGAAAGATTCTGCGGCTGCCGCTGAAAGGCGGCGGGCTGACGGATGCGAAAGTCGTAGTGCCGCAAAGCAAGGGCGTGATTGAGAGTTTTCTGCCCACTGCGAAGGCGCTCTACGTGAGCGATCTGGTGGGCGGCCCTTCGCAGGTGCGCGTCTTCGATTTAGTCGGCCACCAGCGCGGGACAGTGCCGGCGAATGGCGTGTCCGCAGTGGGCCAGATGGTTCGGCACCGAGGCGATGAGCTGCTTTTTGAGAGCCAGAGCTACACCGAGCCAGCAGCCTGGTACCGTTTCGATCCGTCCGCGAAGAAAGTCGCGCGGACCGCGCTCTACCAGACCGCGGCGGCCGACTTCAGCGACGTCGAAGTGAGGCGCGAGTTCGCCACATCGAAAGACGGGACAAAAATTCCGTTGAATATCATCGCCCGCAAGGGAACGCAGTTGGATGGCAACAATCCGACGGTGCTCTACGGATATGGCGGCTTTGGTGTGAGCTTGACGCCGGGATTTTCTGTTCGCGTGCGGCCGCTGCTGGACCACGGCGTGATCTATGTGATTGCCAACCTGCGCGGCGGGGGCGAATACGGAGAGGACTGGCACGATGCCGGGAAGCTAACGCGCAAGCAGAACGTTTTTGACGATTTCGCGGCGGCGACGCGACATTTGATTGAGCGAAAATATACTAGCCCCGCGAAGCTGGCTATCGAAGGCGGCAGCAACGGCGGCCTGCTGATGGGTGCGGCGCTCACGCAGCATCCGGAGCTCTACCGCGCGGTCGTTTCCCATGTTGGGCTCTACGACATGCTGCGCGTGGAACTGCATCCGAACGGCGCGTTTAACGTCATCGAGTTCGGGACGGTGAAGGAGCTTGATCAGTTCCGGGCGCTCTACGCGTACTCTCCTTATCATCACGTGGTAGATGGCATGCAATATCCGGCCGTGCTTTTTCTGACTGGCGATAACGACCCGCGCGTCGATCCGGCGAATTCGCGCAAGATGACCGCCCGCCTGCAGGCCACGGGCACCAGGCTTCCAGTGGTGCTGCGGACCAGCGGCAGTTCGGGACACGGAATGGGCAGCGCGTTGAGCGAAGTAATTGCGCAAGACGCGGACGTGTTCGCGTTCCTGTTCGACCAACTGGGCGTGAAGTAGGCGCACATGGGCATCGCGATCGACCGCGCTTACTTGGTGACCACGCTGGCGGATCTGGTGCGCATCAATTCCATCAACCCCACTCTGGTGCCGGGCGGCGCGGGGGAAGCGGAGATCGGTGAATATGTTGCGGGCGCTCTCGCCCGTGCGGGTCTGGATGTGCGGAAGATCGAACCGGCGCCGGGGCGGCCGAGCGTGGTCGGCGTCCTTGCAGGCGCGCGCAATGGGCGCTCCCTCATGCTCAACGCGCATTACGACACAGTTGGCGTGGACGGAATGCCGGAGCCATTTTCGGCGGCGATTCGCGACGGCAAACTCTACGGGCGCGGCGCGTACGACATGAAGGGCAGCCTGGCGGCGTGCATGACGGCGGCGAAAGCGCTGGCCGATAGTAGGGCGCGGGCGTCGGGGAGTGTCGTGGTGGCCGCGGTCGCCGACGAAGAATATGGGAGCCTGGGCACAGCGGCTGTCGTCGCGGAATGCAAGACCGATGGCGCGATCGTGACCGAACCGACGGCGCTTAATGTGTGCCTGGCGCACAAAGGTTACCTGTGGGTTGAGGTCGAGACACGCGGGCGAGCGGCCCACGGCAGCCGCTTCCAGGAAGGCATCGACGCCAACATGCACATGGGCAGATTTCTCGCGGCGCTCGAAAAACTGGAACATGAGCTGCGTGAGCGGACGGGGCATGCGCTGGTGGGTCCACCATCGCTGCACGCGGCGATGCTCTCGGGCGGATCGGGGCTGAGCACATATGCGGCGAGCTGCCGGCTGCAGATCGAGCGGCGCACAGTGCCGGGCGAGACGGAGGCGCAGGCGGTCGGGGAGATTCAAGAAATCGCGGAGAAATTGAAGGAAGCTGATCCGGCCTTCCACGCCACCGTCCGGTGCTTTTTCGCGCGAGAACCATTTGAGGTTTTGCCTGACGAGCGGATCGTGCAGGTAGTGGATCGCGCGGCCGAAGAGGTGCTGGGACGCAGGCCAGCGCACTTCGGCGATACGCCATGGATGGACGCGGCGCTGCTGGCGGCAGCCGGCACCGAAACCGTTGTCATTGGGCCACGCGGCGCGGGCGCGCATGCCGCCGAAGAGTGGGTGGATATCGAATCGGTGGCGCAACTGGCGGAGATTCTAGTGCGCGCGACGCTCGACTATTGCCAGTGATGCGCGCATTCTTCAATCCCTTCTTCGATCCGGAAGCGCGCTTCGCAAACGCCGACCCGACGATTCTGCAGTTTCACGCTTCGCTCGCAGGATACCGGCCGACACCCTTGCATTCACTATCCGGACTGGCACACGAGTTGGGTGTCGGCGGCATTCACGTTAAAGACGAATCTAGGCGCTTCGGGCTGAATGCGTTCAAGGTGCTGGGCGCGTCGTGGGCGGCTCACCGCCTCTTTGAAGGGAATGGGAGAGGCGCCGAAACGCTGGCCGCTGCTACCGATGGGAATCATGGACGGGCGGTCGCGTGGACGGCGCGGCGGGCGGGCAAGCGAGCGATCATCTATGTGCCTCGCCACACTGTGCCGGCGCGAGTGGAGGCCATCCAGTCAGAAGGGGCTGACGTGGTGATAGTAGATGGAACGTTTGACGATGCCGTGCGGCGCGTGGATGAAGACAGCCGCGCGAACCGGTGGCAGGTGTTTTCCGACACCGCCTATCCCGGCTACATGGAAATTCCGGCGTGGATCATGGATGGGTACAGCACTATGTTTACGGAGATCGACGCGCAGCTTGCGGAGACGCGAAGCCGACCGCCGGACGTGGTCATGGTGCAGGCAGGGGTGGGCGGACTCGCCGGCGCTGCGGTGCGTCATTTTCTTGGTGAACAGCGAAAGCATGGGCCTGCGCTCGTCTCCGTGCAGCCGACCGCGGCCGATAGTCTGGTGGAATCGGCGTCGCGCGGCGATGGTGAGCCGCACCCAACACATGGCAATCAGGACACGATGATGGCAGGGCTGGCTTGCGGCATGCCGTCGCTGGTGGCATGGCCGGTTTTGAAACGCGGTGCGACTTTGTTCATTTCGGTGGAGGACCGCTTTGCGGCAGAAGCCATGCGGCGGCTCTACTTTCCGGTTCTTGGCGACACGCGGATTGTCGCGGGCGAAGCGGGCGCGGCGGGGCTGGCTGGGCTCATGGCGCTATGCGGGGCGGCGGAGTTTGAGGAAGCGCGTGGGCGGTTAGGAATCTCAGGCAGCACATCGGTGCTGCTGATCAACAGTGAAGGCGACACCGACCCGGTCAATTTCACTAGAGTGACGGGAAGCCGGACAGGCCCCGGAGCGTCACAGATTGAGAAGGGAGCGCATGACTTGCTCGAGCGCTTCGACTGACGGAACACTGCCTTGCGCCATGCGCGCGCTGCCGCCGCCACGCCCGCCGGCCTGAGTGAGCAAAGGCTGCAGAACTTTTCCCGCCTCGATTCCGGAATCCGCTGAAGTAGCGAGCATGACCGATGCGGGTTGCTCGACGGCGCCGACAAATACGGCTTTGGGCTGCGCCGTGAAATTTTGGGCCAGCGGGCGCAAATCTTCCATGACACCTCTCGGCAGCCGCCGGGACACGCGGCGCAGGCCGTTTTCGCCGGGCGCGGCGGCCTCGTACAACTCGCGGCCCTGATAGCGCGCCAGGTCGGATTCCAGCTTCCGGCGGGTACGATCGTTCTCCTTTGCGGCTCCAATTTGCGCGACGGCTACCTGCGGTGTTTCATCGACCGATGTCGAAAACGCCTGCGCAATGCGCGCGAGGGCATCGTAGTCGGCGCGGGCTCGCCGCACCGCACGGCCGCCGCACAGAAACTCTACGCGCACACAATTGCGGATCTTCTCCAGGCGGCGGATCAGAATGGGTCCGATCTCACCGGTGAGCCGCACGTGCGTACCGCCGCAGGCGATTCGGTCAAGGCCGTCAATCGACACGATACGCAGAATGCCGTCACGGTCCGACGGCTTCCGCAGGTCATCAGCCGCTGCCGCGTTTTCGTAGGTGATCAAAATAGGGCGATTGTCGGCGACGGCTTCGTTAGCGCGGCGCTCGGCGGCGATTACCTTCGCCATCTCGATAGCCGGCGTTTCCAGATCAATGGTTGATATTTCCTGGCCCAGGTGAAAGCTGATGGTTTCGATTCCGAACTGCTCTATGAAGACGGCAGAGAGCAGGTGCTGGCCAGTGTGCTGCTGCATGTGATCGAATCGACGCGTCCATTCGATCCGACAATCGCCTTCGGTCATGTCCACGGGCGAAGCCATGCGGTGCGCAATGCGCTCGCCCTCATCGATGACATCAACAACCGCCACTCCCGCGATGGAACCGGTGTCGTGCGGTTGCCCGCCGGATGTCGGATAAAACGCGGTGCGATCCAGGTAGAGCGTGGCGCCACCGGGGTCCCGGTCGACCACGCGCGCGTGAAATTCGCGGAGATAGGAATCCTTATAATAGAGCCGCTCGGTCATGAAATCTCTGTTCACATATAATACTGAACCATGATTGGACGATCGCTTCTAACAGGCTTTCTCGCATTCGCAGTGATCGCGGTGCAGGCCGCCGACAAGCCAACGGCACAGGAATTAATCGCGCTGGCTCACAAAAAGTCACACACTCTTGCCGATGCGTTGAGCGCGTCATTGGGCGAAGAGAAACTGAAGAAGGGCACGGCGTTCGCCGGCGAAGGTCCAGATTTTATCTGGGCAGTTGAGTCCGAAGCGCAGCCCGAGATCTACATCGACGATCGCGCTGGCGGGCCGATGAAGCGCGCGGGCCATAGTAATCTCTGGTATCACACCGCCACGCTTCGACCCGGCACCGTGCACGGTTTTTACTACATCGTGAATGGCGCGCGCATGGGTGGCTCGACGGATGTGCCGGCGTACGGTCCGGATTCGTATCCCAAATCCGGCGTGCCGCAGGGGACACTTTCGGAAAAGATCGCCCACACCAGCAAGATTTATGATGGCATGCAGAGCAACTACTGGATCTATGTTCCGACGCAATGCGACAAGAACGTGCCGGCAGCACTGATGGTCTGGCAGGATGGCCAGAACCTGATCCAGCGGGACGGAGCATCACGCACGCTGACAGTTGTCGATAACCTGATTGCACAGAAAGAGATTCCGGTGATGATTCACGTCTTCATCGAGCCGGGCACGATTGGTGAGAAGAAAATGCGAAGCATCGAATACGATACAGTCTCGGACCGTTATGGACGTTTTCTGCGCGACGAGATTCTGGCCGACGTCCAGGCGAAGTACAACATTCGTAAAGACGCATATAGCCGCGCGATTGCCGGCATCTCGTCGGGCGGCATTTGTGCCTTCAACGCCGCGTGGCAGATGAACGACCAGTTCAGCCGCGTACTCTCACACGTGGGCAGTTTTACTAGCATTCAATGGCGGCACGACCAGGCCGATCCGCGCGACAACATCTTGGGCGGCAACGATTATCCGTTTCTGATCCGCAAAGGGCCGAAGCACAACATCCGCGTCTGGCTGCAGGATGGATCGGAGGATCTGGAAAACGACCATGGAAGCTGGCCGCTGCAGAACATCCAGATGGCGAACTCGCTCAAGATGCGCGAGTACGATTTCCACTTCAGCTGGGGCGGCGGCTCGCATAACGCGGCGCATGGGAACTCTGAGCTGCCGGAAGAGCTTATCTGGCTGTGGCGCGAGTACGATCCCGCGAAGACCGAGCAGGTTTATACCATGGAAGCCGCGGAAAAAACCAAGCCGGCGTATCGCGTGAGGATTTACAACCGTTGAGCCGGGCTGAACGGGGGCCGCACGGCGGTGCGCCGACCCGCCGGAGCTTTCTCGCCCTTGGTGTCGCTGCGGGCGCGCTGCGGTTACGCGCAGGGCCGAGTGCGGAACTGGACGCGCATGAATTTCTCGACGTGCCAAATTCCTACCGGATGCGCATGCACTGGTTCATTTTCGGACCGGCTTGGTCGGCGGAGGAATGCGAACGCGAACTGCAGATGATGGCCGCGGCGCATATCGGCGGCGTGCTGATTTTCCCGGCTTATCCCATCGCGCTCGACGACCCGGAGCACGGCATACGGAACCAGCCGTACCTTTCTCCGGACTTTTTCGAGGTACTGAACGCGGCGCTGAAGACATGCAAAAGGCTCGGGCTCACTGCGGACATTCTGGTGGGAACAGGATGGCCGTATGGCGGGCCGTCGGTGAGTGTTGCCGACAGCGCGAAATGCCTGCGCCGCGCCAGCGTCCCGGTCACCGCGCAAGCACCGGTGCCGCTGCCCGATATCGACGATGCAGGAAAACTGCTCGCGGCATTTTACGTTGACCCGAGCGGATACGCGCGGCTGCCCATCGAGAAGGGCGCCAGCTCTTTGATGCCCCCCGCCACCAGCGGTGAAGTGCAATTCTTCTATTCCCGGCCCACGCGCATGCAGGTGAAACGCGCTTCGCTGGGCGCCGAAGGGCCGGTGCTGGACCATTACGATGCTGACGCGCTTCGGCGCTATTTGTCGGCGGTGGGAGATAAGCTGCTGGGCGGCGTTCCGGCCGGTGCGATTCGCTCGATCTTCTGCGATTCGCTTGAAGTGTACTCCGCTAACTGGACCGACAACATGCCGGAAATTTTTCTTCGCAAACGCGGCTATGATCTGATGGCGCATTTGCCGGCGCTGTTCGATCGCACCCATGCGGATTCGCGGGACCTGCGCGCGGATTTCTGGCGTACGCTCTCGGAGCAAGCATTCGAGGGTTTTGTCCGGCCACTGGCGGAGTGGGCGCACACGAAGGGCGTGACCGCGCAGGTGGAATCATACGGCACGCCGCCCGTTTCACTCGCAAGCTACCGTGCCGTCGATATCCCGGTGGGCGAGCACTACGAGTGGAAAGAATTCAGCACCTCGCGGTGGGCCAGCTCGGGCGCGCGTCTGGCCGGGAAAAACGCGGTGCTGGCCGAAGCGTGGACGTGGCTGGGCGATCCCAACCGCTTCGGGGACACGCTCGAGCAATTGAAGCTCTGCTCCGACCTGCACTTCCTCTGCGGCATCAACACGCTCTATGGCACTTCGTATGGTTACTCGCCGGTATCGGAGGGCTCGCCCGGATGGCAACCTTACTTCGGACCGGCGGTGAATCACAATTCGCCGTTCTGGCCCTACTATTCGCAGCTGGCGGATTACGTCAACCGCGCCAGCTACATTCTGCAACAAGGTAAGCCCGTGGCCGACATCGCATTATATCTGCCGGCGGAAGATGCCATGGCCGATGCGGATATGCGGGAACTGCTCCTTAATTGGGCGGTGCGCGACCGCATGAGTTCCAACGGCCCACCGCCGGAATTCGGGCTGGCCAACGCGCTGCATTTTGAATCAGACGTGGTGAAAACGATCATCACCAACGGCTATTCACTCGATGGCGTCGACACGTTCGCATTCCGCGAGATGCGCGCCGAACAAGGCCGGCTGCGCTCAGGCGACGGCGATTACGCTGTGCTGGTATTGCCGAATCTCACGGGAATTGATGTTGAATCGCTGCGCACGATCAGGGATTTCGTGGATCAGGGCGGCATCGTCATCGCCACGCGGCGGCTGCCAGAGACAACATACGGAATGGCGGATCGCGACCGGAACCGCGGGGAAGTGGAGCGACTGGTTCGTGAACTGTTCGGGCCGATCGGCGCTGACGCAGCGTTGCATTCGCACCGACTCGGCAATGGCGTGGCGATTTTTTCGCGCGACGAGAGGATCTCGCTCTTGAATGCGCTGCGATGGCATCCGCCCGACATCTTATTTCGCGAGGCGAGCCAGCACGTGGGATTCGTTCACCGCAAAACGGCCGAGCGCGATTATTACTTTCTAGCCAACACCAGCCAGCAACCGCAGCGGCTGGAGGCGACGTTTCGGGTCGATGGGAAGCATCCGGAAATCTGGGACCTGAAGACTGGAACGATCAAACCGCTGGTTACGTTCGAACATACGAAGGCCGGAACGAGCGTGGTGCTTGAACTGGGACCGCATGAGTCTTGCGTGATTGCCTTCGCGCAAAACGCCCAAAGCCCCGCGGCCGTCGGCTCAGACCTTCGCCTGGAAGCGACGCACGATGGCTGGATGGCGCGGGCATTCGAAAATCGAACTTATTATGTCCAGGAAAGCCGTCGGCGAAAGGAGATGACGGTCAGCGGTGTTCCAGCGCCCCTCGTACTGGTTCCACACTGGAACTTGCACTTTGACGATCCCTCGATCGCTCCGGCCACTCTTGACGAACTGCTATCCTGGACGGAAATTCCGAAGGCGCGTTTCTTCTCTGGCCGCGGGACATACGAAGCCGAGTTTCCGCTGGCTTCGAAGCTGCCTGCCGATATAGGGGCGGTGCTCGACCTGGGGGTCGTGCGTGAAACGGCGGAAGTATGGCTGAACGAGGGCGCGGCCGGCGTGGCGTGGATGCAGCCTTACCGTCTGGATGTAACGCACCTGCTGCGCGCGGGCCCGAATCGGCTGCGCATCCATGTTACCAATCTGCTGATCAATCGTGTGTTGGGCGGGGGGCCGATCGACTACACAAAGGTCTACGAGCGCTACGGCCAAAGGTTTCCACCGGGCGAGGAATGGGAGAAAGTGCGCGAGCCGTTTCCGTCGGGACTCATAGGGCAGGTGCGGCTGGTTTTCTACAAAATCATCCATGGCGGACCGGCGGGCGGGCACGAGAAACCGCGGTCCGCCGTGCGTTCCGCCGTCGTCTGATTCGCGTCGTCGCTATAATAGTCAATATCGATGAACCCGTCCCGCCTGGAATTGCGCCAGGCTTCGAAAATCTATCAAACCAATGGACAGAGGCTGGAGGCGCTCCGCGAAGTTTCACTTACGCTCGAACCGGGAACAGTCACGGCGGTGGTCGGCCGCAGCGGCTGCGGGAAAACCACGCTGCTGAATCTTGCGGGCGCGATGGATTTTCCGACATCGGGTGAGGTGCTCATCGATGGCCGCGCCACCAGCTCGCTAAGCGAACAAGAGCTGACGGCTCTGCGGCGCATGCGTATAGGATTTGTGTTTCAATTTTTTCAATTATTGCCGGCGCTGACGGCTCTGGAGAATGTCGAGTTGCCGCTTCTTCTCGCAGGCGCGGCAGGAGCGCGTGAAGCCGCGCGCGATCGCCTCGCATGGGTGGACCTGGCAGAAAAGGCAAGTTCGTTTCCCTACCAGCTCTCGGGCGGTCAGATGCAACGCGTGGCGATTGCCCGCGCGTTGGTGCACAGGCCGGATATTCTGATCGCGGACGAACCCACGGGCAATCTCGATAACGCCAGCGGAGACCAGGTACTCGCGCTATTGCGCGAAGCGGCCCTGCGATTTGGTGCGACCGTGCTGATGGCCACGCACAGCGTGGAAGCCGCGGCGATCGCGCAGACGAGCATACAAATGCGTGACGGGCGGATCACCGCCCTCGAGAGAGCATAGGCGCACATGCCAAGGCTCCCGTTGTTCCGTTCCCTTATCTTGCGTCCGTTGCGCCGCGATCTCTCACGCACGACGCTCACCATTCTCGCCGTGGCACTGGGCGTAGGCGTGGTGATTGCCATCGACCTCGCCGGCGATGCCGCCACGGGCTCGTTCCGTTCGTCGCTTGAAAATTTAGTCGGGAGGATGGACCTGGAAATTGTGGCCAATGGCAGCGTGGATGAGCGGTGGATGGCGACGCTTGCAACGCTGTCGGTGAACGCGCGATTCGCACCGGTGATCGAGACGCAGGGCGTCGTGGAGCATGTTGGCGCGGTGACAGTTTATGGGGTGGACTTTGTCGGGCAGGCGCGGCGGGAGCGAACCGGAAACCCGACTCCAAACGACCTGGACTCGGCGGTCATCATTTCGAGCGGCCTGGCAAAAAGTGCCGGAGTCAAAGAGGGCGGGCAGATCAAATTCACCCTCTACGACGCCGACCAGACGTTTCATGTGGCGGGCATTGCGGACGCCGTAAACGCAGAGTTCGCGTTGCTCGACATTGCCACGGCGCAGCGCGCGCTGCACGAATACGGCAAGCTCGACCGCATCGACGTGTTCGTATCGCCGAACGAAAATTTCAGTCGTGTCGAGCGCGAACTCCGCGCCGTGTTGCCCGCGAGCTATCGCATCCAAAAACCAGGCACGCGCAGCGAACAGAACCAGCGCATGTTGCGCGCGTTCCGCTGGAATCTTCGCGTCCTCAGCTACATTTCACTGGTGGTCGGTGCATTTCTCATTTACAACACGATATCGGTAAGCGTCGTGCGGCGGCGTCCCGAGATCGGCATCTTGCGGGCGCTGGGCGCGGGACGGCGCTGGATTCTGTGGATGTTTCTGGGTGAAGCGTTGTTGTTTGGACTGGCGGGTTCGCTGGCCGGCATTGCGTTCGGCAGATTGATGGCGGAAGGCGCGGTGGGCATGATCGCGCAGACGGTAAACTCGCTCTACGTGAGCAGCCGGCCGGCTGCGGTCGCGCTTGGCATGCCGGCAGTGGCAACGGCTATTTGCTGCGGCATCGCCGTGGCGGTGCTCTCCGCGCTAGCACCCGCGCGTGAAGCTATGCATGTTGCGCCTGTGGAGGCGATGGGTCGCGGCGCGCACGAGCATAAGGGACGCTTGCATGTGCGGCGTGATCTGCTCGGGGCGATTATTGTTGCTATCGTTGCACTAGCCGTTTCACGCATCCAGCCCATCGATGGCAAGCCTATAGCAGGCTATGTCGCCACGCTGCTGGCCATTGTCTCCATGGCGTTGGCCGCGCCGGCTATGGTCACAGGACTGGCGGCCGCGACGCGAAACGCTTCGCGCGCTCTCTTCGGTCCTGAGGGATTGCTCGCCGTGCGCGGGCTGGTCGCAACTCTCGCGCGGACGTCGGTTGTCGTAGGCGCTTTGTCGACGGCCATTGCCATGATGGCAAGCGTCGGCATCATGGTGGGGAGTTTCCGCGAAACCGTGATCGTCTGGCTGGACACCCAACTGCGCGCTGATCTTTATGTGGGCCCGGCGTCCAGGGCTGGAGCGGGCGGCCATCCTGCGCTTTCGGCGAAGGTACCAGCACTAGTTTCGTCGATACCCGGCATCGAAGCTGTGGATGTTTTTCATGCGCTCGAGTTCGATTACCAAGGCCAGCGCGCTTCGCTCGGCGGGGGCGATGCCGATATCGCCCGCCGTTACGGGCGCCTTCGATTTCTGCCGGGCCAGGACCGCGAGACGGTGCTGCGTTCGCTCGTGGGACAGGATCGAATCATCGTGAGCGAGCCGTTTGCAAACAAGCATTACTTGCATGCGGGTGAGGCTGTGACGCTGCCGCTGGGCGGCCATCTGGTGAAACTAACCGTGGCGGGCGTCTATTACGATTATTCGACCGAACGCGGCTGGGTGATCTTCGACAACGCGACGCTTGCCAAATATTTGCCCGACCTGCCTGCGACCAACCTGGCGATTTACGTGAGCAAGAACGCCGACGCCGACCGAATTCGCCGCGCTGTTGAAGAACGGCTGACACGGTATCGCGTTGTAGTCGCGCCCAACCGTGCGCTCAGGCAAAACGCCGTCACCGTGTTCGACCGCACGTTCGCCATTACCTACGCGCTTGAGGGCGTGGCCATTGCGGTGGCCATGCTGGGCGCGGCGAATTCGCTGCTCGCCATGGTGCTTGACCGGCGCCGTGAATTTGGCCTGCTGCGTTATCTCGGCGCGGCTCCAGCGCAAGTGCATCGCATGATTCTGCTAGAAGCGGGATTTCTGGGCCTCGCGGCGAATTTGTTAGGTCTGGCATTGGGTCTTGTCCTGTCTCTCGTACTGATTTACGTCATCAACAAACAGAGTTTCGGCTGGACCATACAATTCCATCCGCCCATCGCGCTGCTGGCGGGTGCGTCGGCGCTGGTTTGGATGACAACCATCCTGGCCGGCATTTTTCCCGCGCGCGCCGCCGCGCATCTCAACCCGATCGAAGTGATACATGAAGAATAAAAACGAAAGTATTCGCAATATCGCAATAATCGCGCACGTAGACCACGGCAAGACCACGCTGGTTGACGCCATGCTCAGGCAGAGCGGCATCTTCCGTGAAAACGAAGCCGTGGTGGAGCGCGTGATGGATTCAAACGAGTTGGAGCGCGAGCGCGGCATCACCATCCTCGCCAAGATCACTGGCGTACGCTATGGCGGCGTCAAGATCAACATCGTGGATACGCCGGGCCACAGCGATTTCGGCGGCGAAGTGGAGCGTGCGCTCAAGATTGTGGACGGCGTCATGCTGCTGGTTGATGCCAGTGAGGGTCCGCTGCCGCAGACGCGCTATGTACTGATGAAGGCGCTTGAGTCGCATCTGCCGCCGATCGTGGTCATCAACAAGATCGACCGGCCGGATGCGCGTGTACCTGAAGTCTTGGACGAGATCTACGACTTGTTCATCGACTTGGACGCCACAGAAGACCAGCTCGACTTTCCGGTGCTCTATTGCAATGCCAGGGCAGGCGTCGCCAAGGTCAAGATGGAGGACGATGCGCAGGATCTGCGGCCGCTGTTCGAAGCCATTGTCAAGAATATTCCCGTAGCACCGGGCGATCCCGACGGCATTTTACAAATGCTGGTGGCCAATTTGGATTACAGCGATTATCTGGGGCGACTCGCCATTGGACGCGTCTTTGAAGGCACGCTGAAATACGGCGACGAAGTGGGCATCGTCAAGCTGGACGGCTCCTTGCAGAAAACGCGCATCACCAAGCTGTATTCATTCGAAGGACTGAAGCGCGTGGATGAAACCGAAGGCCGGCCCGGAGAACTGCTGGCCATCGCGGGCGTCGAGGGCATCACCATCGGCGAGACGGTGACCAGCGCGGAGAATCCGAAGCCGCTGGCCAACATTCAGATCGACGAGCCGACGATCGCGATGACGTTCACCATCAACACATCGCCCTTCGCCGGTCGCGAAGGAAGCTACGTGACGTCAAGGAACCTGCGCGACCGGCTGGACAAAGAGTTACTAACGAATGTCTCGATCCGCGTCGAAGAAGCGGGCGGACCGGACGCGTTCAAGGTGATGGGGCGTGGCGAGCTGCAGCTCGCCATCCTTATCGAAATGATGCGGCGTGAAGGCTATGAGCTGATGGTGGGCAAGCCGGAGATTCTGACACGAAAGGTCGACGGCAAAGTGCAGGAGCCAGTCGAGCTGCTGGTAATCGACTGCCCGGAATCGTTCCTCGGCGTGGTGATCGAAAAGCTTGGATCGCGCAAGGGCAAGATGATCAAGATGATCAATCACGGTTCGGGGCGCGTGCGGCTCGAGTTTCACATTCCGTCGCGTGGGCTGATCGGGCTTCGCAGCGAGATCCTCACCGATACGCGCGGCACAGCCATTATGAACAGCCTCTTCCACGGCTACATCGAGTGGCAGGGCGAGATTCCAACGCGGCCCACCGGATCTCTGGTCGCGGACCGCGCAGGCAAGGCCACGGGCCACGCGATTTTCAACTTGCAGGAGCGTGGCGAGATCTTTGTAACTCCCGGTCTCGAGGTTTACCAGGGCATGATCATAGGCGAGAACGCGCGCGACAACGATCTGGACGTGAACATCGTGAAGGAGAAAAAACTGACCAACATGCGCGCCTCCACGGCCGATGAGGCCATTCGCCTGGTGCCGCCGCGGATTCTGAATCTCGAGCAGGCGATCGAATTCATTCGCGACGACGAGTTCGTGGAAGTGACGCCGCAATCCATCCGGCTTCGGAAGAGGGTGTTGAAGGCGAATCAGCGGTAGGACGCCGGTGGCGTACGCGAGAAAGCATTCACGCCGATGGACAGGCAGGAAGACCTGTCCTACTCTCAAGTAGGATGCCAACTATCCATATCATTGGCGGCGGCCTAGCGGGCTGTGAGGCCGCGTGGCAGGTCGCGCGCGCCGGGTTGCGCGTCACGCTGCACGAGATGCGTCCCGTTGGGCGTACCGCGGCGCATCGGACGGATCGGCTGGCGGAGCTGGTTTGCAGCAATTCGCTGAAGTCGGACCAGGGTCCGTCGGCGTCGTGGCTACTGAAAGAAGAACTGCGGCGGCTGAATTCGCTGCTCATCCGCATTGCCGACCGTATGCGCGTCCCGGGAGGGCATGCCCTCACCGTCGATCGTGAAGCCTTTGCGGCAGAAGTCACGCGCGTGATCGAGGCCGAGCCGTTGATCGAACTGCGGCGCCGTGAGGTCACGTCGGTCCCGGATGACGGCATTACCGTCATTGCCACCGGCCCGCTCACGAGTGACGCGCTGGCGGCGGACATTGCGCGACTCACCGGTTCAGACCGGCTCTACTTCTACGACAGCATCAGCCCCATCGTCGATGCGTCGACTATCGACATGTCCATCGCATTCCGCGCGTCTCGCTATGGCAAGTCGCTCGATGGCACCGACGACTACCTAAACTGCCCATTCGATCGCGACGAGTATGGGCGCTTCGTCGACGCGCTGCTGGCGGCGGAGGGAGTGGTTGCGCACATCCCCGACGATACTCCCGGCGCGACACCCTGTTCCACAGCCGACACCACGCCGTTTTTCGAAGCTTGCCTGCCTATCGAGGAGATCGCGCGCCGCGGCCGCGATACGCTGCGATTCGGCCCCATGAAGCCGATGGGCCTGATCGATCCTCGAACCGGGCGGCGGCCGTACGCGGTGGTGCAGTTACGCCAGGAGAATCTGCGCGCCGATAGCTACAATCTGGTGGGTTTTCAAAATCACCTGAAGTTCGGCGAGCAGGCGCGCATTCTGCGCACGATCCCGGGCCTGGAGCGCGCCGAATTTTTGCGCTTCGGCCAAATGCACCGCAACACGTACATCAACGCGCCGGCGCTGCTCACGGCAACGCTGCAGCTGCGTGCGCGACCTTCGGTCTTCTTCGCCGGACAGATTTCGGGCGTGGAAGGATACGTCGAATCGATCGCCACGGGCTTGATCGCCGGCCGTAATGCGTTGTCGCTGGCAGCAGGCGAGGAACCCCGCGCGCTGCCGCGTGAGACGGCACTAGGTTCGTTGTGCCATTACATCTCGGGCGCCGACGCGAAACACTATCAGCCGGCGAACATAGCTTTTGATCTCCTGCCGCCGCTCGATGAACAAGCCGCGCGCCGCCTGCGGCATGATAAGAAAGCGCGTCACGCCGAGATTTGCCGGCGCGCATTGCAAGCCATGGATGAATCGCTGCACGCGCATGTCTGAACTCGAGCTGCAGATCGGGCGTTTCGTCGAAGAACTGAAGCGGAATAACGCCTCGGCGCATACTATCTTGGCGTACGAGTTGGATTTGCGGCAGTTTCTGGATTACTTTTCGCCGCCGGACGTGCAGCCACCCGCGCTCTCGGAATTTGATGTGCTCAAAATTCGTGAATGGCTGGCGGCGCTCTACGATCAGAAACTGAGCGCAGTATCCATTCGCCGCAAGCTCGCGGCGTTGCGCGTGTTTTTCCGCTTCCTGGTGCGCGAGGGGCTGGCGCCTATGAACGCGCCGCGCTTGCTGCGCACGCCGCGCGCTCCCAAGAAGCTGCCCGACGTGATGACAACCGAGCAGGTCAACGCGCTGCTGGATGGCGTTGCCGCGGGCAAACTCGAGCGGCCGCATCCGGCGCGCGATCTGGCGATTCTGGAATTGCTCTACGGCTGCGGCGTGCGCGTCAGCGAGCTTGCCGGATTGAATCTCGACGATCTTGACCGCGGCGAACGATGGCTGCGCGTGCGTGGCAAAGGACGCAAGGAGCGGCAGGTTCCCTTCGGCGGAAAGGCGGCAGATGCGCTCGAACGATATCTCGCTGAACGCGCCAGCAGCGAGCCGGCACTGTTCCTGAACCATCGCGGCGGACGCCTCACCGATCGCGGCGTGCGCGGCATCATCAAACTCTACGCGACGTTAATCGCTGGGGACTCGTCGCTTCATCCGCACAGCTTCCGTCACGCGTTCGCCACGCATCTGCTGAGCGATGGTGCGGATCTGAGGTCTATTCAGGAATTGCTGGGGCACGCACGGCTTTCCACCACACAAAAGTACACGCAGGTTTCGCTCACCGACTTGATGGCAGTCTACGATCGCGCGCACCCGAAGGCGTGATGCTGTGGGGCCAGCGAATCGCGCTGAGAAAATTCGGATAGCTACTTCCATAGCATCAGGAAACCAGCCCTAGCCGGTGGGTGCCTGGCTCAGAGATACCTGTCCGGTAGAGGATAGTGTGATAGGATCCCAGCCTGCCTTAGTGCGCTTGGCAAGCACGCCTTGGACCTCATGGTTCGTGAACTTGACCAATTCATAGTCGTAGTGTTTCTGTGCGTAGACGCCACTCGGGGCGGAAAATAGGCCTAAGGGCTATGCGTGTCCATCATGGTCGCGAGACAGGTCCTGATAAGCCGATCCGATTGCATTTTTGTAACCCATTTGTCGAGGTCTGTGGACCATCCATAGTGCCGCTTGGCCCGGTCAACAAATTAAAACGTCGAGAAACCGGTGTTCATGCTTGCGCCGCCTTACTTCCCGTACTCCTCGAAGAAATGCGCGATGGTCATGATGCCCTTGTAATAGTTGTCGAGCGAGTACTTCTCGTTGGGCGAGTGCAGACCGTCGTCGGGTAAGCCGAAGCCCATGAGGATGGTGGGGATGCCGAGGTGCGTGGCGAAATCACCCACGATGGGAATCGATCCGCCGGAGCGGATGAAGACCGTGGGTTTCTGCAAGATGTCGCTGAAGGCGCTGGCGGCGATCTTGATCGCCGGGTGGTCGGGATTCACCACCAGGCCCGGTGAAGACGCAAGCACGCGCACGTCCAGCTTGATTCCGCGCGGCGCATGCTTCTTGACGAATTGTCGGAACGCCGCGATGATTTTTTCCGGATCCTGCCGCGGCACCAGTCTAATGCTCACCTTCGCTGTGGCCTTCGCGGGGATCACGGTCTTCGATCCCACGCCCGTGAACCCCCCGCCGATACCGTGCACTTCAAATGTGGGCCGCGCCCAGATGCGTTCGAGGACGGAGTATTTCGTCTCCCCAACGAGCTTCGTCGAGCCAACTTCGTTCCGGAGAAAATCCCTTTCCTTGAACGGCAGATGCGCCCAGCTTTCTTTCTCGGCCGGAGCGGGCGGCTCGACGTCATCATAAATACCGGGGATCTTGATCTCGCCGCGCGCGTTCTTGGCTTTGGCCAACAGTTCGATCAATCCGAAGACCGCGTTAGGCGACGCGCCCCCGTAGAGGCCTGAATGCAGATCGCGCGATGGGCCGGTGGCTTCCACTTCCAGGTAGACCAGCCCGCGCAGGCCGATGCAAAGCGTCGGAATTCCGGGAGCGTATAGCGCCGTATCGGAGACCAGGGCGACATCGGCCTTGAGTTTGGGCGCATGTTCCGCAACATAACTGGCAATCGACCCGCCACCCACTTCCTCTTCGCCCTCAATGAGAAATTTCAGATTGACGGGCAATGTCCCATTCACCGCACGCAGCGTTTCCACTGCCTTCACGTGCATGTACATCTGCCCTTTGTCGTCGGCAGATCCACGGGCGTAAATACTGCCATCGCGTATCGATGGCTCAAACGGCGGGCTGGTCCACAATTCCAGCGGATCGGCCGGCTGCACATCGTAATGGCCGTAGCAGAGCACGGTCGGTTTGCCGGGTGCATGCAGCCAATCGGCATAAACCAACGGGTGCTTTTTCGTGGGAATGATCTCGATGTTCTCGAGCCCGGCGGCTTTCAAACCGTCGGCCACGAACTGCGCGCCACGTTGCACGTCGGCCGCGTGCTCGGGCAGCGTGCTGATGCTGGGAATACGTAGAAAATTCTTCAGTTCGTCGAGAAAACGAGACTGGTTACTCTGGACAAATGCGTCGGTGGCTGAAGACATGGCTCTCGTTTTAGGGCGGGTAAGTGCTCAGCAGCGCGCAGACGGGAAATGCCTGCAGCTACCGTGCGAAAAAACCATTATACAGCGGCTGTTCTCGACTTATCGGATAAGCGCGAGCAGGCATAAGAGAGAATACGCCGCACTTCGGCGGTAGCGAAGGGCTGTGCAATCAGATCATACGCGCCCAGGTTGAGCGCCTCGGCCCAAAAATGCGCGTCGGCTCTTGCGTCCGTCACAATCACAACCGCTCTGGGAATTATGCGACGCACCATGTCCAGGATGTCGCGCCATGTGCCATCCGGAAGTGTGGCTTCAGTGAGTATGACCTGATATGGCTCAGCCTGAAGAGCCGCGCCGGCGTGCTGCAAGTCCGTAACATGTTCCAGCGAAACAGGTAGCGAACTGAGCATCCGCGAAAGCACCGTCGCGTCTTCGCGATGCGGGGAGACGAAGAGCACTCCTCTTCTCACGGCGGGAATTTCCTTTCACATGTAAGGTAGATCCAAACGCTGATTGGTTTCAAGAAAATTTTGCGTTAGGCCTGCATTGCGATTGCGTTATGTGCTGATTCACTCACGTTCCAGCTTGAGCACCGCCACATAGTTCAGATTTCTATACAACTGGTTATAGTCGAGGCCGAAACCGATGACGAAATGATCTGGAATCTCGAAACATCGATACTCCACAGGCACTTGCACGATGCGCCTCGAGTTCCGGTCGAGAAATGTGCACACCGCCAGTGAGTTTGGCCCTCGGCTGGCGAGTGTTTGCAGCAGATAGCGTAGTGTAAATCCAGTATCGACGATGTCCTCGATGAGCAGAACGTCTTCGCCTTCGATGCTGTCGTCCAGATCTTTCTCGATGCGGACCAAGCCGGGCGCGCCGGATTTGTTGGAAAAGCTGGAAATGGCGAGAAAATCAATTTTGGCCGCGATACGCAGGCGTCGCGCGAGTGCCGCCAGGAAAAAGATGGACCCCTTCAGCACGCCGATTAGCTTCAGATTCTTGTCTTTATATCGATCCGAGATCTCGGCGGCGAGTTCGTCAATACGCTGCTCAATCTGCTCCTGGGTGAAGAGAATGCGCTCGACGCCCGCAGGCGGTTCCGGCATCATACCTTAGCGGTTCGTTCCGCGAGTCCATACTTGAAGATCAAGTTCGCGAAGTCCTTCTGATAGAACACCTGGATATTTACGTGCGGGTAAAGTTCGCGCAACAGTTTCACTTTGCGGTTCTTCCTGGTCACAAGCGATTGCTTCATAGTGGTAAGCTCGACGTACAAGTCGAATTCCGTCAGATAAAAATCGGGCGTAAACGCCTCCGAAACCTTGCCGTCGCGATCCCATTGGATGGGAAAGCTGCGCGGTTCGTATTCCCATGGGATACGGTAGAAGTCCAGCAGGTTGGCGAAAATTTCTTCACTCGGGTGCGCGAATGATTTGCGCGGCAGCGCTACTTTATCGGGCGGCACGATGCCGTGTTTAGAAAGCCGCAGGCGGCACCGAAATTGAAGCTGCGCTTCGGCGGCGGCCGAAAGATAGCCGCGCTCGACCAGCCCGGAGGAATGCGCCGCGCTGACAATCAAATCGGCGATGTGTTCGGTGTCCAGCTGCTCGGCGTTTAGAATAAGATCGAACAGATGCGCCGGCAGTCCGGATGCTCCGAAGCGCTGCTTGCGCTCGGCGCGCTGATTCTCTTCCGCCGCGCGAATCGCCTGGCGCGCCGCCGGACGATCCAGGCGCTCATCCAGCATGATGTTGCCCACGCGAACCGAATCCGGAGCCACAATGTGCACGCGGAGCATCCCAGGCAACTGCTTGAAGAGCAGCTCGAGCCCGTCGCTGCACATCACCACGTGGTGCGTGGTGGCCAGCCGAGCGACGATCGAAGCCACTAGATCCAGATAAGCCCGGTGAGGGACCGATGCGAGCGGAGCGAACTCTTTTTCCACCAGAGCCGCGATGCGCGATGCAGTCACCAGCTCGAAACCGAGGCGGTTCGCCGTGATGCGCGCTACTTCCTCGAACCGGCAGCCGGGTTGTCCGGAAACGGCGATCAGGCCCATCTCATCAAGCCCATGATAACGTACCCTGCATGGAGCTCTGCGAAATGAATTTTGGCGTGTATTGGCCGGCTGCCTGCGTTAGTGACAATCAACGCGCGGGAACAGCAAACGTCCAACCCTATCCGTGCGCGCGCGGAATAGGAATCCTTCGATCGTCGTGACGTAAAGTGTTGTCAGGTCCGAACCGCCAAACGCACAGTTAGTGGGACGCCGGCAGGGAACCGGATGCACCTCGAGTACCTGGCCTCCCGGCGAGAACACATAGATCATCGGGCCCGGCCCTCCGAGTTCCCATCCGGCAGTGGCGATGATATTGCCTTCCGTATCGAGGCGCATGCCATCGATGCCGCGATGAGCGCCGAAATCGTGCAGGATCTCGCCGGCTCCTAGCGTCTTGCCGGCCTTTACGGCATACGCCCGCAGATGGCGCGCCTCGGTGGGCTCACGGCCGCTCTGCGCCACATATAGCGTTTTGTGATCCAGCGAAAACAGCAGGCCGTTGGGCCGCGTAGTGTCGAACGTGACGCGCGTGATGCCGTAGGTTCCGTCCGGCTGCGGGTCCAGGCGGTAAACGGAATCGTGATCCAGCTCTTTGTTCGCGCGATCGAAACTCCAGGGGCCCGCGGCTCCCTCATAGTAAGGATCTGTGAACCAGACGCATCCGTCCGGGTCGACCACGATGTCATTGGGGATGTTCAACCGTTTCCCTTCGTAGCGGTCCGCCAGAACCGTGACGCTGCCGTCATTCTCGTAACGAACCACTCGCCGCGCATCGTTCGTTGCTCCGCCTTCGCATCCATAGAGGCGGCCCGCAGCATCAAATGTCAGCCCGTTCGCGTAGTTGGTGTCTTCACGAAAAATGGTGCAGGCGTTCGAGGCCGGATCGTACCTCATGATCCGGCTCTGCTGGATGCGGGTGAACAGCAAGCCCGACCCGTCCCACGCCGGGCCTTCCGTGACGGCGCCATAGGCTGGGTCTAACGTCTCGAAAGTCCAGTTTTTCATGCTTATTTCTCCGGCGTATACCTTTATAACCCGAGCCGCCCCCGGCAACGGCGATAATATGACCGTGAAGGTACTGGTCATCGACGTCGGCGGCACCCATGTGAAGGTGCTCGCTACTGGCAGAACGAAACGCGTGGAGATTCCTTCCGGACCCGACTTGACGCCGGCAAAGATGGTCAAGGCCGTGCGCGCGGCCACAAAGGGATGGGACTACGCCTGCGTGTCAATCGGCTATCCAGGGCCAGTGGTCCATAATCGGCCCATCAGCGAGCCATACAATCTCGGCCACGGGTGGGTCGGCTTCGATTTCCGGAAGGCTTTCGGGCGGCCCGTGCGGCTTATCAACGACGCTGCCATGCAGGCGCTCGGGAGTTACAAGGGCGGCCGCATGCTTTTCCTCGGCCTGGGCACGGGTCTCGGTTCCGCCATGATTGTGGATGGAATCCTTGAGCCGATGGAGCTGGCGCATCTCCCGTACAAGAAGTCGCGCACGTTCGAGGATTATGTCGGGCTCCGCGGGCTCAAGCGCCTGGGCAAAAAGAAGTGGCGGCGCCAGGTGGCGGATGTTGTCGAGCGACTCAAAACCGCACTTGAGGCGGATTACGTTGTACTCGGAGGAGGCAACGCCAAGCAGCTGAAGAAGCTACCACCCGGCGCCAAGTTAGGCGACAACAACGACGCCTTCCGCGGGGGCTTCCGTTTGTGGCAAGGGAATGACGCACGCGTGGGGCGAAGGCCGATGCGGAAGCGTCTGTGAACCGGTAATGATGCGCCGCCACGGGATTGGTACGGGTTTCGACTTTCGACAAGTTCGCATGCCTGGCTAACGCCTTGGTGAACAGTTCGTCAAAGAGATAGTCGTGAACCCTATATCTTACGAAGGAGCAACAGCGGGAACAACTGAGGAGGCGCGCCATGGCGCTGTCGGGTTGCCGACGCTCGAGAGTATCGCGCAGGACCTCCGATATGCTTTCCGTGCGCTGAGACGGGACGCCGGCTTCGCCACTTTCGCGATTCTCATTATCGGACTGGGTGTAGGCGCAAGCTCAACCATTTTCAGCATCGTGAATGCCGTTCTCATTCGGCCCCTTCCGTTCCGCGATCCCGATCGCCTGGTGTGGATCGTCAACCACCAGGAAAACAGCGATTTGTCGGGACAAACCACGCAGGTGGGCCACTTCCTCGACCTGCGCGAGCAAAATCAGTCTTTCTCGGATCTCGCCGCCTACTTCGCTTTTTACGGCGTAGGCGATAACAAGCTCACGGGACAAGGCGAGCCGGAGCGTCTCAGCGGCGTTCCTGTTTCCGCAAACTTCTTCCAGTTGCTCGGCGTTCAGCCCCAGTTCGGGAGGGTGTTCACTCCGGAGGAGTGCAAATGGAACGGACCGAAAGTCGTGTTATTGGGCCACGGCCTGTGGGTCAGGCTGTTCGCCTCTGACCCGGGAATCGTCGGCCGCACTTTGACGATAAACGATGCGCCGGTCACGGTAGTTGGCGTCCTGCCGGCCTCGTTCGATTTCGCATCCATTTTCGCCCCTGGCAGCCATATCGATCTCTATTTTCCTTTTCCGCTTACGCCTGAGACGAACCGCTGGGGAAATACGCTGGCTATTATCGGGCGCTTGAAGACCGGGGCCACGCTTCCGGCCGCTCAAGCCGAAGCGACGATTCTGTCCAAGCACCTGACCGAGGCTCACGAAAAGGATCGCAACGATTTTGCAGCCAGGCTCAGTTTTCTGCGCCAGCACGTCACCGGCCGTCTTCGTCCGGCTTTGCTCGTGCTCGCATTCTCCGTCGGCGTCGTCATGTTGATCGTCTGCGCGAATCTTTCAAATCTTTTGCTGGCGCGGACGGCCACCCGTCAGAAAGAGATTGCCATTCGCACGGCGCTCGGCGCGGGACGAGTCCGTCTGATTCGCCAGATGCTGACCGAAAGTGTCGCCCTCTCCTGCTGCGGTGCTGTCCTCGGCATTGTGCTGGCTGTCGCGGGGACACGCGCGTTGGCACATCTGGATGCCATCAGCATCCCGCTGTTGCAAGGCGTCCGCATCGACGCGCGTATCCTAGGCTTCACCGTGCTCATCGCGGTACTGACCGGCCTGATCTTCGGCATGGTGCCGGCGCTTCAGGTCCGTGCTTTTTCCATTCATGACGCCCTGAAAGATACCAGCCGCGGTTCGACCGAAGGCAAAGGGCGGACATGGATTCGCAGCAGCCTGGTGGTCTCCGAAGTGGCGTTCGCGTGCGTGCTGCTGGTGGGCGCGGGCTTGCTCATTCGCAGCTTCCTTCGCGTGCTCGATGTCAACCTTGGATTTCAACCCGAACGCGCAGCCGCGGTGCGCGTCGATCCCAGCCAGCAGCAATCGACGCAGGCCCAACAGAACGCCTATTTCGACGAAGTGCTACGCATTGCCCGAGACATCCCAGGGATCGGCGCCGCCGGCTTGACCGACGCGCTTCCGCTCGGCCGGAACCGCGCTTGGGGCGCAGGCGTCAAAGGCGTGCAATATCCGAAGGGCCAGTATCCCGACGCGTTTGTGCGCATCGTCAGTGACGGCTACACAAAAGCGATGGGGATTCCGTTGATCGCGGGGCGCGACATCTCCGAGCGGGACACGCCGTCCACCGACCGGGTCATCGTGATCAACCAGACCATGGCGCGCAATCTGTTTCCAGGCGGGGAGGCGATCGGCCAGATCATTCGGGTCGATTGGGACCGGCGTGTGGTTGGGATCGTAGGCGACGTGCGGCACCTCGCCCTGGAACAGGGCGCGGGCAACGAAATGTACATCCCCATCCGTCAATGCCCGGACTTTGCTTCGGTGGACCTGGTTATGCGCACGACGCTGCCCCCGTTTGAGCTCGCCTCAGCCGTGCGGGGCGCTCTCAAATCGATTACCCCCAACCTGCCGCGCAACGACTTTCGCACTTTGCAGCAGCTCGTCGATAAATCCGTCTCGCCCCGGCGTTTTGTAGTGATGCTGCTCGGCGGATTCGCGCTGTTCGCGCTGGTCCTGGCGTCGCTCGGAATCTATGGCGTGATCTCCTATTCCGTCAACCAGCGCACCCAGGAAATCGGCATTCGCATGGCGCTGGGCGCGACAGCCGGAGATTTACAGGCTCGCATCATCGTGCAAACACTCACACTCGCGGCAATCGGCATGCTGGTGGGCGGCGCCGCGTCCTGGACCCTGGCCAGAACATTGAGCGGACTTCTATTCGGCGTAACGCCCGGTGACCCGGTGACGTTCCTCGCCATGCTCATCGTCCTGACGACCGTCGCCGCGCTCGCCGGCTACCTCCCCGCCCGCCGCGCGTCACGCATCGACCCCATGGTGGCGCTGCGCGCGAACTAGAGCTGTCCTGCGCTACACAAACTTATATACGCCCGGCACGGGCAGCGGCATCGGGTGCATTTCGCGCTTGTAGTCGAACTCCTTCGGCTGTAGGTCCTGCTGCGAGGCCATGATCATATCCCAGGTGATTTTCATACCGGAGTACGCGGACTCGCGGGCCATGATCGCCGTCATCGTGCTCTCGGCGACGCGCGTACCCTGATTGATGTACGGGCCGGCGCCAGTGATGCTCTTGATCATGTCGATGTGTTCCTGCACATAGGGGTTGATGCCTTTCGTGCCCAGATCCAGGCCGTTTGTGCGTCCCTTGGTCCCGAGGATCAGATCGCTTACGTTGCTGTAGAGACCTTTCGGATACTGCCGGCAGTGACTCGACAGATGGACGCCGTTGGGATACACGAAATCGGAAGACATGTGGTCGTAGATATTTCCATAGAGCGGCTCGCGCGGGCGCCACGCGGCTCCGCCCGAAGCTACCACTTCCACCGGATGCCCTCCCATTACCCAGTTCATGAAATCGATATTGTGGAAATGCTGCTCCACAATCTGGTCGCCGCAGATCCAGATGAATGAATACCAGTTGCGGTGCTCCCATTCCATATCGCCCCACTTGGGATCGCGCGCATCGGCATGGAAAACGGGGCCGCTGAGATAGTACGAGTTCAGCGCGACGATATCGCCGATGGCGCCGTTATGAACTTTGTCGACCGTCTCGACGTATTCGTGATCGGCATGTCGTTGGGCGCCGGACATCACGGTGAGTTTCTTTTCTTCGGCCGTCTTGGCGGCAGCCAGG
>DATLVQ010000323.1:0-4768 GCA_035577325.1 Bryobacteraceae bacterium
CGATGCGGGATTCCCCAGCCCGCAAAAAACGCCGACGCGATGGAACGGGAGGTCGCGGGCCGCCATTTCACGGCCGGTGGCCAGATCGATCCAGCTTTCGGGCGCGGTGCGCGCGCGAAAGATAGGCGCGTGCGCATTATAGCGGCGCAGCGCAAGTTGCAGATTGTAAGTGCCGCGTTCGCTCTCACTGCGCGTAATGACTATAACGTCGGCGCGTATCAGGGCGGTGAGCGGCTCGCGCAGACGGCCGAGCGGAAATACTTCACCGCCTCCGAACGGAGCGAGCGCGTCAATCAGCACGATATCCACCTGGCGATCGAGTCGGACGTGCTGAAAGCCGTCGTCGAGGATCAGTACGTCAGCGCCGAAGCGTTCCTGGAGCATCTGCCCGGTGTCGAAGCGGTCCGCGCCGATGCCGACCGGCGCCATGCCACGGCGCAGGAAAATCTGCGGCTCGTCACCGGTTTCGGAAACCTTCGCGCGCGCTCCTGGCTCGAGGACGAGATGCCGGGCGAGCGACTGCCGGCCGTGGCCGCGGCTCAGGATTCCGGGCCGGCGGCCCAAGCGCTGAATCTGTTCGGCCAGATAGAGCACGAACGGCGTCTTGCCCGTACCGCCCATGGTGACGTTGCCGACACTGATGACGCTGGCGTTCAGGCTCAGGCGGCGTCGCGTGTTACGAGCGCGTTGCCACGCACTTACCGCCCGCCACGCTAGCGACACGGGCCAGCCGAAGACGAACGCCACAAAGTTCGGCCGGTAGCGCGGGCAGGAATCAGCGGTGATTTCGCGAATCACCGAAAGGGCACGCTCAGTTGCGCCGCGTTTTGATTCCGCGCACGCGAGTGCACGCTGGCCCAGCTCAGCCGCGCGAATCCGGTCAGTCAGCAGTCCATCCACGGCACCGGCAAGTTCGTCGGGCTGGCCAATTTCCACAAATGCGGCATGCGCGCGAAACTCCTGCGCGATTTCCTGGAAATTTTCCATGTGCGGGCCGCAGATGACGGGCTTGGCAAAGAACGCAGGCTCCAGAATGTTATGCCCGCCACGCGCGGCCAGGGTTCCGCCCATGAAGACGACGTCGGCCAAGGGAAACAGGCCGGCGAGCTCGCCGATGGAATCGAGCAAAATCGCAGCGGGCAACTGTAGAGGGCCTTGCAGATGAGAGCGGCGCACGAAGTGGACGCCGGCCTCGGCCAGTTTGGCGGCCGCCACGTCGAAGCGTTCGGGTTTGCGCGGGGCGATCAGCAGCAGGAGTCTCGGATGCTGGGGAGCGACGGCCCGGAATGCCGCGATTACGGCATCGTCTTCATCGACGTCGCCGGCTGCGGCCGGAGGCATGGTGCTGGCCGCAATCCAGACCTGGGCGGGTTGGAGTCCTTCGATAAACAGCCCCACCGGCGATTGCGGGTCCGCCTCGCGGGGCACGACATCGTACTTGAGATTGCCGCCGACAGATACGCGGTTGGGCGGCGCACCTATCGAAAGATAGCGCTCCCGCATGGCCTCGCTTTGGACGAGCACGGCATCGGGCCAGCGCATGACCTGGCGAAAGAACCAGCGCTGCCGGCGATAGCGACGCTCCGTCCGGTCGGAAATGCGGCCGTTGAGGATCGCCAGCGCGCATCCGGCGCGTTTGGCCTCGCGAAACAGGTTCGGCCAGATCTCCGTCTCAAGAACCAGCACCATGGCAGGCCGCAAGGTTCGCAACACGCGCCGCACGGCGAAAACGTGGTCAATCGGGGCATAGAAGATACCATTGGCCAGGGCGCTGAGCTTGTCCCGTGCTGCAGCGCGCCCGGCCAGAGTGGCTGTGGATACGAACAGCGGTGCATGAGGAAACTGTGCGCGGAGGCGAGGCACTAACTCCAGCAGGGAGAGCACTTCGCCTACGGAAACAGCGTGCAACCAAATGGCTCCGGGCACAGTCTGTCTGAAAGTACGGCGGGACAAAAAACCTAATCTGTGGGGCAGGGAAGTAAAATAGGCTGGTTGGCGCAGGCCCCGGACAAGAAAATAAGCCAAAACCGCCGGAAACGTCAGCAACTGCAATACGCGGTAAAGGAAATAAATGCCTTTTGTTTTCAAACGCTTGGCTCTCCTGATGAGTATAGCGGCGGTGGGCGGGCTGAACAAGGCGGCGCCTGCCGAAAAGGAGCGGCCGAAGTTCGAGCTCGCTCCGGCGGCGAGCTATCCGTCGCATCAGACAAGTGAAAAGGTGACGATCGGCGCCGCGGTTTACGATACGGCCGAGAAAGCCCACGCCGCGTTCGGAAAGCTGGATCCGTATCAATACGGCATATTGCCGGTCCTGGTGGTGATCCAAAACGATAGTAACGAAGCTATTCGCATGGAACGGGTACGGGTGGATTATGTGGCCCCGGATGGCAACCATGTGGACGCCATGCCGCCTGGAGACGTGCGCTATTTAAGCGGCCCGCGCCAGCCAAAGGTGGTTACAGGCCCGCTTCCCACGGCCGGTCCCCGGATCTCGCGGAAGAAGAACCCGCTCGACGCCTGGGAGATCGAGGGGCGCGCGTTTTCCGCCAAGATGATTCCTCCAGGGCAATCGGCCGGCGGGTTCTTCTACTTCCAAACGGGCCACCGTCCGAACGCGCGGCTGTACGTGACCGGCATCGACCAGGCTTCCTCTGGCAAGGAGCTGCTTTACTTCGAGTTTCCTCTTAAAGACGAGCCTCGCTAAGGCCGTTTTTATCCCTCGGCCGAAGCCGCTGATAACCCTCTTCCCAGCGAATTATCTTCCGATAATAGCCGGATATTTACGATGTGAATGTAAACCGAAATTAGCAAAAATCAACAGCCTGTGTAGTCCCCCGCTGCCAACTGTTAGTGTTTGGGGGCGCGGCCATAACCATTGACAACCGGGGGCGGTATCCCGTTGGAAATTAAACTCTAATTAACAAAAACTTTTTAACGATTTTCTAGAAAAATAGCTAGAAAAAGTCTTTAATTACGGCGGTTTTCCCTTATAATGAAAACCGCGTCAAGGAAGGGCGCAATTGTAGTGCGTTGCCAATACTGCGGAAAGAACCTGTGGCCGTTGAGAGGGCTGTTCGACGAAGATTTCTGCAGCCGCGATCACCGGCAGCGGTATCACGAACGCGTTCGCAAAGCGCTGGAACATCTTCCTAAGGGACAAGTGACGCCGCGGCCGAATGGAATCGCGGGTTTCCAGTTTGAGAAGCCGCGCGTCCAGCAGCCCGAGTTTACGCTGCGGCACACGGCTAACACCGGTGCGCCGGCCATCTCTCCAAACATAATGAGTATCGACAGCCTGCGCGAAGGGTTCGAACAGAGCCGCGGCGCGCTGGCGTTGATGGATACACTGGCTCCCATTGCACCGCGCCCCGGGAATATGGTTTTGAAGACTTCGCAGCGATGGAGCCTCAGCCCGGAAGCCTTCGACGAACTGAACCACGTTTATCTCCATGAGCCTGATCCGCTAATGGAGGCGAACATGCCGTTTGGCGGAAGCTTCATAGGGCAGCTCGAGCCGGTTTCATCCATCGCGAAAGCGAAGCATACGGCGACGGCGGGCCCCTCGGGAGCCGGACGGGTCGAATTCTTCCCCATGCGGCGGCATTCAGCCGCGCTGGCAGAAGGCATGGAAGCCGATACGCTTCCCGAAGCCGCTTCGCAGGCCGGAGAGAACATCTGGCTGGAAGATCTTGTCAGCTGGCGGATTCCCGTGAGCCTGGCTCCGAACCGTTCCTCCATGGCCATGCTGCCGGCGACGGACCGGGCGGCTGCTCTGGAGCAGTTCCGCAACGCTTCGCCGGCTTCGGCTACGAGCGTCGCGCCAATGGCTTGGGATTTTGGAACGACCGGAATCGAACGCCGGCCGCTTGCCGCCACGCGGCTGGGCGTTGCGCCGGCCATGGTAATCGAATTTCCAGCTCCGCGTGAGGGCGCTGCCGCGCCGTTTAGCGACGAAACAGCCGTCTTCGACGCCGCCAACTTCGAACTGTGGCTGCCGCAGATCGCCGTGGACGCGGGACAAATGGAAATGCTCAGCGACGAACTGGCGGAGATTGCGCCCGTCCACTCGGACGCTTTCGGCCCGGAAACGAAGATCGGCGAGACGCTGCTTCCCCAGAGTTCGAGCTGGCTGCCCATCGAGGCCGGGTCGGTGCTTCCCGCTTCGTCATTGGAAATGCACGGCCGGCTGGCCGAGCCCACTCTGGGCGCGGATCTGGTGGCCAAATCTACGCCGTCGCAGCTGCGAAATGGCGCACAGAACGTAAACGCGGCTGTATCCATCAGCATGCCAACGCGCGCGGTGCGCCTCAAAGAGGGGCCGGAGTTTTTCGCCGCCGAGCCGGTGGTCGCGGACTCCGTGGCACTGCCCCTGAGCGCCAACGCTTGTTTCATGGCGGGCCCGCTGGCATTGCCGCTGATTCCGGCGAGCGCATCGGAAACGCTGCTGGAGACCGCTGCGACCGTGCCGGCGCTTCTTCCGATCGGCGGAGCTACCCACGAGGTCGTGTTGAGCGATGCCGCCAACTCCATCGAGATCGCCACGATCGAGATGCCGGCGATCGAGCCTCAGGCCGCGAGTTTCGCCACGGGCGAGCTCAAGAAGATGGACCTCTGGGTGCGCGAAAACGGCGAACTTCTGCCCCATCAGTTCGGATGGATGCAGCCGCAGCTGGCCCTGCACATTCCCGAATTGCGGCATGAGGAGCTGCCCCTGGCACTCAAGGTGGATGTACCCGAGCCGCGCACCGTCACGGTTTTCGAGACGGCC
>DATLVQ010000324.1:0-28913 GCA_035577325.1 Bryobacteraceae bacterium
GAAATTGGCGACGCCGGGCTTGAGCATCTCGCGCGATTGATACGCCTCACGGATCTCAGCCTCAATAACACCACCGTATCGGATGCGGGACTAACGCGGCTCGCGGCGCTTGTGAATTTGCGGCGTCTGAGCCTCGCGTACACGCTGGTGAAGGGCTCCGGCCTCGATGCGCTGCGGCCGCCGGCTGGGCTCGAAGAGCTGGATCTCACTGGCACGGCGCTCAACGATAGCGGCCTCGAGCACGTGGTCGCGCTCGAAAATCTGCGCGGTGTGTGGCTGAGTTATACCGACATCACCGACGCCGGCCTGGCGCAATTGCAGCGGCTAACGAAGCTGGAGCATCTCGACCTGACCGGCGCGGATGTTGGCGACAAAGGGCTGGAGCATGTCGGGGCGCTCTCTGGCCTGACCAGCCTGGCGCTGAATTACAACCGGTTCACCGAGAAAGGCTTCAGCCATATCGGGAACCTGGCGAATCTGGCCGAGCTCGACGTGATTCATACGCGCGTGAACGATGCGGCGCTTCAGTCGCTCGCCGGACTGACGAAACTGCGGCGGCTGGATTTGGACTACACTGCCGTGACCGACAAAGGCGTGGCTTATCTGAAGTCGTTGCCGCTGGCCGAGTTGGGCCTTGATAGCGCTGGGATTACGGATGCGGGAGCGCAGCAGCTGCAGTCCATGGCGTCGCTGCAGCTGTTGAACCTCTACCACACGCTGGTGACCGAGAACGGTTATCGCGCGCTGGCGGCGGCGCTGCCGCAATGCAAGATCGTGTGGGACCGCGATTCCAGCCTTCCCAACAGGAGAGGCAGCTAGTGCGCCCGGCGTTCATTTGGCTTGCGGTGATCCAGCTTGCGGCGATCTTCGGTCAGGCCGCGGAATTGAAAGATGCCGATGTCGCCGCCTGGATCGCGTCGCAGGGAGGCGCGGTGGAACGTGATGGCGCCGGGCGCACGACCTCTGTCGATCTGCGCGCCGCGTGGATCACCGATACTGATCTCAGGCGCCTGGCTGGATTACCGGGCCTCGCGCGTCTCGATCTTTCACACACGCACATCAGCGACCTCGGCATGGAGCGACTGGCCCCGCTGGCTGCGGTCATTGAACTCGATCTCGGCTACGCGGAGCACATCACCGATGCCGGCATCGCGCATCTGAAGGGCTGGAAGAAACTTCAGCGGCTCAACCTGCGCGGCACGAAGATCACGGACACGGCGCTCGAACATTTGTCGGCCGTCACCTCGCTTGCGGCGCTCGACGTGAGTTTCACACAGATCACCGATAACGGGCTCGACCATCTCTCCGCCCTGAGTAACCTGAAAGAGTTGGCGCTGGGAGGGAACAAGATCACCGACGCCGGCCTGCAATTTCTGAAGCTGCTGCCCGATTTGACGCGGCTCGATCTGCACGGGCGGCAGCGGACGGACTCAGGCTTGTGGTCGGCGTCGTTGACCGACGAAGGTCTAGATGCGATTGCCGGCCTGGTTCATCTGCGCGATCTGAATCTGGCGGGAAGCAAAGTTACCGATCTCGGCGTGGCCAAACTCCGCGGTTTGACGGCACTCGAGGCGCTCGATCTGAGCGGCACGCGCGTGTCATCGAAGGGCATCGAGCTGCTGGGCACTCTTCCGGCGCTGCGCAAGCTTGTGCTGTGGAAGGCGGAACGCGTGGACGATGCCGCCGTGCCTTTTCTCAATGCGATGTCGCGGCTCACTTACCTCGATGTGGCGGATACGAAGATCTCGGACACGGAAAAGAAACAGCTGAGGGCCGCGCAGGTGCGTTGAGGGCGGTGGGACACTCGCGGGCGGCTTTGTCCGGCCGCCTGCGCCCGGGCTCTTCGGGAGATAGGTCAAGTGGGTGAATTTCCATGAAAGTCGCGGTCTATCTCGGTTCTTTCATTCCGCTATTCACCATCATGATGCCGGCGCAGGCTCCTCCGCCGGCCGAGCCCGCTGCCAAAGCACTGCGGGCCGAACAGAGACACAAACGTTATCCTGAAGTCGCTAGAGTTGTAGACCTCGCCGACTTGGCACCGCCCGAGTTTTCGGCGCATTTCCTTCTTCAAGTCGCTACTTCCGCCCAGCTTCACGACACTGAATGGCAGAAGGAATTGTTGGAGCAGGCATTTGAACGGGCGAATCTCGCCAGAGAACCTGTGCATCGCCGAAGCTTCCGCGACAGTGACTTATTCGACGTGACCCGGACACGCGCTGAAATGATCAGTCGCGGATTCGATGAGGTACTCGACCGCCTGTCGCTGCAGAGCCTGGCCGTGAAGGCAATGCTGCCCCTGGACAGAGCCAGGGCGATTGACATGTTTCAGTCGATCACATATCCGCGATTGGAGGTGAAGCCATGCGGCGAGGCTCTGATTGATGACGTATCGACATATTACAGCGCGCTCGGCCAACTGGTGGATTCTGGTTTTTCCACCCGGCAGCGGCGTGAGGGGCAGCATGTCGCGCTGCTGAACCAAGCTTTGAGCCGGGTGGATTCCGCGGTTGAGCTGGCGCCGCTGGCCGAGGTCATATCCGCTGCGGCTGTGAGCAAGGAAGACAAGGCGTCGCTCGCGGGAAATTTAGCTCTAGCTCTGGAGAGAGTGCAGCATGACGATCGCTCTTTCACGGCATCGCTCAGTGGACTGAACAAACAATTGCTGCAGCTCGTGCTGACGTTGCGAGCGAGCGGGGTGGTTCCGGACGCCTTCATCGCAGCCTACAGGAAATATCTGACAGCCAGCTTGACCGGCAGCCGGTGCGCTGACAATGTAGAGCAGCCAAATGCGGGAAAAGACGTACTGAGAAAAATGGTCGATGCCTTCAACCTAAATCTGGCTTCCGAGACCAATCCGAGCTTGGCGCCCCTTCGTATAGCAGAGATCAAGCCAGGAAAAATCGATGGATGCGCCCAGGCGGAACCGTTCATAGACCCGGCCGACGAAGAGGTTTTGGACCGGTTCATCGAATTCCTGTTGTTGAGAACTGACGACAAGCCGGGCGGCGAGGATAAGAACACGGTCCGTTGGAGGAGCCAGTTTGACGATTTCCTGGGCCAAATCGAGGAGATCAAGCAGGGCACTGGCGAACCGGACTATCGATACTTTTATCGCAAAGCCAACGCATTAACTGCTTTATTGGAAGCCGCACCGGCTGGATTCGGGCGCGACAAACTGCTACACCAGCTGGTAGCGCTTCTCAGTACAACCAACATGCAGCAGCAAAGCCCGATCGAGTGGTTTGCGCAGGTGGCGCTAACGTCCGATGGCATCGGGGACCACGGATCAGAGGAATACCAGGAGTTCTTGCGCGAGTTGGAACACTCAGGAAATTCGCTGCTGGCACTTTATGCGTTAGCCGCTAACGCGCTGCCACCGAACCCCTAAGCAGCGCATTACCGCGGCGCCGTGAACGTCACGCCCACGTTGATTCCTTCAGGTGACGCTGTCGCGTTAACCACGGCTTTTCGCTTGTTGCCCGCTTCTTCCGCGGTGACGACGCCGAGGTTGGTCCTGCCGTCCTGCTGCATGGTGTTGGAAGTGACTTTGAGGCCTGCCTTCTTGAGCGCGCCTTCGTAATAGCGCATCACTTGTTCAATTGAATCCTTGGTCACAAAGCTGAAGCTGCCTGTGGTTTCCTTGGGGTTTTGCATGGAAAACGCGCCCTGCGGCGAGGAGCCGGGATAGGCTGGCAACCAGTCCGGCAGCTTCTCGGAACCGGCGCCGGACTGGAACTTCATAGAGCCTTCACTGGATTTCACTTCGAATGAACCCTTATCGCCTTCACCATGCGCTTCCATCTGGACCTTCTGGCCATCTTGCTCGAAGACGAACTTGCCTTTTTGCGCGTCGGCGAAGTTCATGGTGACGGTTTTGCCGGTTTTTCTGTCGCGAACGGTGATGGTGCCTTTGTCTTCGTCGGTGGAGACGACGTCCACATCGGGATTGGCGGCGGCGATCATGCGGGTGATGGCGAGCGCGGGATTTCTCCCGAACTGCTTGGCTTTGTGCGCCACGTAGTACATGGCGATCCCGCCGACCAGCGCCGCCAGCACGACCAGCCCACCGCACCCGCCGAGAATCCAGACGACCGCGCTGGTTTTCTGAGGGGCCGTGGCGCTAACGGGCGCGACAGGAGTAGGCACGGGCGGGGCATAGGGTGGAGGGGCGGCACTGCCCGGTTGCGGGCCCGCGCCTGGCTGAGGAGCGCTACCGGCGGCGGCCGGCGTGCCGCAACTTCCGCAAAATGGTCCCTGTACCTGGGCCCCGCATTTCGTACAAAATGCCATCTCACCCCCTGGAAGGCTCTAAGGTACGAAAACCGACAGCGCTTGGCAAGCTATCTTAGGCGAGCGCTTACCAGGAGCAGAGACAAGCCTAAAGAATTCATCGAATTACGCCGAATTCTCAATTGATGTCGTGCAATGGCTCGACCGACGGTCAGGCGCTTGGCCGGGAATCGAGAATCTGTACGAGGGGGATGACGGCCGTTCTGGACAGAATGGCGTCCCATCGTTCAGCGACGCGGGTTGTTTCTAGGCGAGAGCCCTGGGCGTGGCGAAGCTCCAGGTGGCAAAGGTAAATGGCGAATCCGATCCATCGCGGGAAACAAACCATATCTGTTACCTGCTGTCTATTCCCGCTCGTTACCGGTCTAGCGGTGGGGGCTTCGCTGGCGTCGACGGCACGTGCGGCCGATGCGCGGGCAGAGTCGCTGGAGTTACAGGTCAAAGCAGCTTTTCTGTACAACTTCGCCAAGTTTGTCGAGTGGCCAAGCGATGCGCATGCGGCCGGCGGAAACGGCAGCCTGGCATTCTGCGTTTTTGGCGACGACCCTTTGTTCTTCATACTAACTCAGAGCCTGGCGGGGAAAACCATCAATGGCCGCGCGCTGATCGCTCGCGAGGCCGGAGGCCCGAGCGGAGTGCAGCGCTGCGATATTGCCTTCATCGGCGCCGCGGAAAGGAAACGGATGGATGAGGTGCTGGACGCCTGTGCCGGAGCAGGCGTGCTCTCCATCAGCGACCTGAATCAGTTTGCGCGGCATGGCGGAATGATCGAGATCACCAGGAAGGACGACAAGTTCGCGTTTGCGATCAATATCGACGCCGTGAATCGCAACGGGCTGCGCATCAGCTCCAAGCTGCTGCAACTCGCGGAAGTGGTGCACCAGGCCGATGAACTGAGGAAAAAACCGTGAACCGCTGGTTCCAGGATCTTCCCATCCGGCGGAAGCTGGCCGTGCTGACCTTGGCGACGGGCGGCATCGTACTGGTGCTGGCTTCGGTCGCGCAATGGATCTTCAAGTCGATAGACCTCCGCCAGCAAGCGCTCACCGAGATCTCCACGCTGGCCGAAGTCATTGGCGGCAATACCACCGCAGCCCTCACGTTTCAGGACCACCATGCCGCCGAGGAGACCCTTTCGGCATTGCGGGCGGATAAGCGCATCGTCGTGGCGGCGGTGTTCGGCAAAGATGGCTTGCTTTTTGCGCGCTACGTGCAGCGCGGAGCGGCGCCTGGTCCGATCGAATTCCGGCCGGCGGGCTATACATTCGCAAGCGGCACACTGGTGCTTCATCGGCCGATCCTGCTGGACGGCGAAAACATCGGGACCATTCTACTTCGTTGCAGCCTGCAAACCGCTTACGCGCACATGGAGCGGAATGTGGGCGTCACGATACTTGCGATCGCATGCTCGTTCCTGGCCGCGTTGCTGTTCACGGCCAGGCTCCAGCAGGGCATTTCCGGGCCGCTGCTGGAGCTGGCGGCCATTGCGCGGGAGATTTCAAGCGGCAAGAATTATTCCATGCGCGCGGCTGCGCACGGCAACGACGAAACGGGTGTCCTGATCACGTCGTTTAACGGCATGCTGGCGCAAATTCAGCTGCGCGACCTGGAACTGGAAAGTCATCGCGAGACCCTGGAGCAGCAGGTTTCGGCGCGCACCCAGGAACTCACTTGCGCCAATGCCGAACTGGGCGCCGCCAAGGAGAGAGCCGAGAGCCTGGCGCGGGTGAAAAGCGAGTTCCTGGCCAACATGAGCCATGAGATCCGGACGCCGATGAACGGCATCGTCGGGATGACCGAGCTGGCGCTCGAAACCAGCTTGTCGCCCGAGCAGTACGAATGCCTGTCGGTGGTAAAAACCTCGGCCGATGCGCTGCTTACCGTCATCAACGATATTCTGGACTTCTCAAAAATAGAGGCCGGTAAGATGACGTTGGTACCGGAACCGTTTAGCTTGCGGCAGATGATGAAGGACGCCGCAAAGACCGTGGCGCTACGCGCGGACCAAAAGGGACTGGAATTGACCTGCGACGTGGCGCCGGACGTGCCGGATGGACTGGTGGGCGACGCGCCGCGTCTTCGCCAGGTGCTTCTCAATCTGCTGGGGAATGCCATCAAGTTTACCGATCAAGGAAATATCGGGATTCGGGCCGAGGTCGAGACACTTGGACAAGGCACGGTATGTCTGCACTTCATGGTCAGCGACACCGGCATCGGCATTCCGCAGGACAAGCAGGCCTACATCTTCGAAATGTTCGCGCAGGTGGATGGTTCGGCCACGCGGCGTTATGGCGGCACCGGTCTGGGGCTGGCGATTTCGCAGCAACTGGTGGCGCTGATGGGCGGCCGCGTGTGGCTCGAAAGCGAGCCGGGAGAAGGCAGCACATTTCATTTCACGGCGCAGCTGGAGCAGAAGGCGCAGGCGCCCGTGGAGCAGCCTATGGCCGACATCGCGGCTCTCCGCGGCCTTTCTGTGCTGGTGGTGGACGATAACGAAGTGAACCGCAGGATTCTTACCCGCCTGCTGGACCGCTGGCAAATGCGGGCGGTTGTGGTGGACGGGGGACGGGCGGCGCTGGCGGCGGTGGAGCGGGCAGAAACTGTGGGGGAGCCTTTCGAGCTGATCCTGCTCGACGCACATATGCCGGAGATGGACGGATTCGAGCTGGCACGCCGCCTCCACGGAATTCCCTCGCTGGCGGCCTCCACGGTAATGATGCTGAGCTCTGCCCGCCATATCGAGGATGCGGACCGGTGCCGCGAAACCGGCATCCGCCGCTATCTGGTCAAGCCGATCTTCCAAAACGAATTGCAGCTGGCGATTTTGAGTGAGATCCGCAGCCGTCTCGCGCCGGCCGAACGGAAAACCACGACGGCGCTGGACGTGCCTGCGGGACTGGCGCTGCATATCCTGCTGGCCGAGGATAACGCGGTGAATCAAAAGGTAGCCGCGCGTGTGCTCGAAAGGCGCGGACATCGCGTAACGCTCGCGACCAACGGGGCGGAAACCGTGACGCTTTACGGGCAGGACGCTTTCGATCTCATCCTGATGGATATTCAGATGCCAGTGATGGATGGCTACGAGGCGACGACAGCGATTCGCAACGCCGAGCGCAATACCGGCGCCCACATCCCCATTGTGGCCCTGACCGCCCATGCCATGACGGGTGACCGCGAAAATTGCCTGGCGGCGGGCATGGATGATTACATAACAAAACCGATCCACCTTGAAGAATTGCTGCAGAAAGTGGAGCAGTTCAGCCCGCGCAGCGCGCAGCCGCCCGCCCGCGGCTAGTGGCTGTCGAGGCCCCAGTACCGCCAAACCGTTACGCCCGGTTTCCCGGGGAGCGGTCTGCCTTTTCGAAGCTTACCCATAAGGTCCGTCCCGCTCTTGCTCCGTACGCATGCTGCTGGGCGTATGTTCATGTTAAAATGGGGGTTAAATCCATTTAAGGAGCACGCTTGGCAGACCAGGAAAACCCCCCGCAGGGTCCCCCGACCACGCCCCCGCTACCCCTGGGCGGTGGCGGTGGCGATCGCAAGGACATCGTTCCCATCAATATCGAAGATGAGATGCGGCGGTCGTATCTCGATTACGCCATGAGCGTGATCGTGGGCCGCGCGTTGCCGGATATTCGCGACGGTCTCAAGCCGGTACATCGCCGTATCCTGTTCGGGATGCACGAAATGGGCCTCACGCCCAACCGGCCCACGCGCAAATGCGCGAAGATATCGGGCGAAGTGATGGGAAAGTACCATCCTCACGGCGATGCGCCTATCTACGATTCATTGGTCCGCATGGCGCAGCCGTTCACGATGCGCTATCCGCTGGTCGAAGGGCAAGGCAATTTCGGGTCGGTGGATGGCGACCCGCCCGCCGCGTCGCGATACACCGAAGCCCGGCTTTCGCGCATTGCGACAGCCATGTTGGAGGATATCGACAAGGAAACGGTCGATTTCAAGCCCAACTACGATGAGAGCGAAGTGGAGCCGGAAGTTCTTCCCACACGCGTCCCCAATCTGCTGGTCAACGGATCGAGCGGCATCGCGGTGGGCATGGCGACCAACATTCCACCACACAACCTGAGCGAAATCATCAACGCCACTATCACGCTGATCCAGAACCCCGCGATCCAGCAGGCGAAAATTCTCGAAATAGTGCAAGGGCCGGACTTTCCCACGGCGGGCTTCATTCTTGGGCGGCAAGGGATTGTGGACGCTTATACCAAGGGCCGCGGCCAGTTGAAATTGCGCGCGCGCGCGGCCATCGAGAATGTGGGCAAGGACCGGCAGCAGATCATCGTCACGGAAATTCCGTATCAGGTGAACAAATCGCGGCTCATCGAGCATGCGGCGTCTTTGCTGAACGAGAAGAAGATCGAGGGTATCTCCGACATTCGCGACGAGAGCGACCGCGACGGGCTGCGCATCGTGTTTGAGCTGAAACGCGGCGAGCAGGCGGAGGTTATTCTCAACAATCTGTACAAGCATACACAGCTGCAGATCGGGTTCGGCGTGATCATGCTGTCGATCGTCAACGGGCAGCCGCGCGAGCTGAGCCTGATGGATTCGCTGCGGTACTTCATCGAGCACCGTATCGATGTGGTGCGGCGGCGCACCGATTTTGAATTGCGCAAAGCGCGCGACCGCGAGCACATTCTGCTCGGTTTCCAGAAAGCGCTCGACAATCTGGATGAACTGATCAAGCTGATCCGCGCCTCAAAGGCGCCGCGCGAGGCGCGCGACTCCATCATTGCCCGCTTTGCATTCAGTGAAAAGCAGGCCCAAGCCATCATCGAGTTGCAGTTGCAGCGCTTGACGGGGATGGAGCGGCAGAAGATCATCGACGAACTGGCCGAAATCCAGCGCCGCATCGCCGGTTATCTCGAGATCCTGGGCTCGGAAAAGATTTTGCGCGAGCTGATCGTCAAAGAGCTGAAGGAAGTCCAATCGGAGTACGGCGACAAGCGCCGCACGGAGATCGTGGAGGACACGGGCGAGATTCTGCTCGAAGATCTGGTTTCAGTGGAAGACGTCGCCGTTACCGTCACGCACGGCGGATATCTGAAACGAACGCCGGTGGATACCTATCGCCGCCAATCGCGCGGCGGCAAGGGCCGCATCGGCATGGGCACGCGAAACGAGGACTTCGTCGAGTACTTCCTGGTCGACTCGACGCACAGCTATTTGCTGATCTTCACAGATCGCGGGCAGGTCTACTGGCTCAAGATCTACGAAATTCCCGACGCGTCCACAGTCGGCAAGGGGAAGCACATTTCGAATCTCATCAACCTGCAGCCAGGCGAAACCGTCAAAGGGTTTCTGGCGGTGCGGGCGTTTGAGCCGGGCAAGTTCATCGTGATGGTCACCAGCAAAGGCGTGATCAAGAAATGCGAACTGACGGAATTCGACAATCCGATGGCGCGCGGCATTCGCGCCCTGACGCTCGACGAGGGTGATGAACTGATTGGCGCAAACTTAACCAAGGGCAACAACTACATATTCCTCGGGTCACATGAGGGCCAAGCTATCCGCTTCAACGAGGATGACGTGCGCCCCATGGGCCGTCCGGCGCGCGGGGTGCGGGCCATGGATCTGGCCGAGGGCGATTACCTGGTGGGCATGCAGGTTGTCGAAAAAGAGGGGCTGATCCTCTCGATTTCCGAGCTCGGCTTCGGCAAGCGGACACCGCTTGAAAGCTACCGTCTAACACGCCGGGGCGGCAAGGGTGTCATCAACATGAAGACCACCAACAAGACCGGTAAGGTGGTGGGGATTCTTTCGGTGAAGGAAGAATCGGATCTGATGATCGTGACCAAGGACGGCAAGATTATCCGCATCGAATCGAGTGAAATCCGGGAAACGGGCCGGTCCGCGCAGGGAGTACGCGTGGTGCGCATGGAAGAAGGCGATCGCGTGGCCGCGGCATCCGTGATTCCGGAAGCCGAGCCGGGCGACAAGAACGGATCGAACGGCCAAACCGACTTGCCGCTGCAGTAGACGTTTCCTTAGTTTAAGCGCGCCTCGCAAGTTTACACCCAAGCGGGGCGCGGCTCTCGTCTCACGGCCAGGAAATGCTTGATATCGTTCATACTTGTAAGCTACCCTGAGTGTTTCCGTCACCGGTAGTTTTCCGTCGTAACCAGGAGGATTTAACCGAATGTTGTCGCTTTCGTGTGTACTCGCCCTGTGGCTACAAGCCAGCGAGTCGGCCGGGTCCGGGCAGCAATACCTTGTTGCCGTACTCGGAATCAGCATCCTGTCTTTGCTAATAGCCGTCGCGTTGTCGAAATATGTCATCAGCCAGGACACCGGCACCGCGCAGATGCAAAAAATTTCCAACGCCATCAAACAGGGCGCGGAAGCGTTTCTGAAGCGGCAAAACAAAACCATCCTCGGCCTAGCCATGGTGCTGGCGATCATTATTTACTTGGGCTATTGGCTAGGCAAAGGCGATGCGACGCTGGCCATGCGCATGACCATTTCATTCGTGTCGGGCTCACTCTGTTCCACGCTCGCCGGTTTCAGCGGCATGTGGGTTTCGATTCGCAGTAACATTCGTACGGCATCGGCGGCGCGTACCAGTCTGAACAAAGCGTTGCAGATTTCGTTGCGCGGCGGTGCAGTCACGGGGCTGAGCGTGGTGGCGCTTTCATTGCTGGGCGTGGGCACACTCTTCTGGGCATTTGACGGGCTGACCAATCCGACTGAAGTTCCGACGCAGATTGTCGCGTTCGGTTTCGGCGCGAGCTTTGTGGCGCTGTTCGCGCAGCTCGGCGGCGGTATTTATACGAAGGCGGCCGACGTGGGCGCCGATCTGGTGGGGAAAGTAGAAGCCGGCATTCCGGAAGACGACCCGCGCAACCCGGCGGTGATCGCTGACCTGGTGGGCGACAACGTGGGCGATTGCGCCGGACGCGGAGCGGACCTGTTCGAATCAACGGCGGCGGAAAATGTCGGCGCCATGATCCTGGGCGCGGCACTGTTTCCCGTGTTCGGCATCAAGGGGATTCTGTTCCCGCTGGTGGCGCGCGCGTTTGGCCTGATCGCTTCGATCGTCGGCGTGCTGGTGGTAAAAACGCGCGAGGACCGCGACCCGATGGAGGCGCTCAACCGCGGATTCTATGTGACGACTCTGTTCGCATTGATCGGCTTTTATGTAGCGGTTGTGCTGCTGCTCAAGGGCAACATGATGCTCTTCGCCGCCGGCGTGGTGGGCATTGCGACGAGTTTCCTGTTCGTCTACATCACGCAGTACTACACCGAATACAAATACCGGCCGGTGCAATCGATTGCTAAGGCCTGTTTGACGGGGCCGGCGACGACGATCATTTCCGGGTTCGCCATAGGTCTGGAGTGCGTGGCGGCGCCGGTGATCGTAATCTCGGCGGCTATCATGAGCAGCTATTATCTCGGTATCAACGCAGGCTTGACGGGCGTCACGCAGCAGTCCGCCGGCCTGTACGGGACGGCTATTGCCACCATGGGCATGCTTTCGACAGCGGCTTATATTCTAGCGATGGACACATTCGGACCGATCACGGATAACGCCGGCGGCATCATTGAAATGTCGCATCAGCCGCAGGAGATCCGCAACCGGACCGACCGCCTGGACTCAGTAGGCAACACCACAAAGGCACTGACCAAAGGTTACGCCATTGGCAGCGCGGCGCTGGCGGCGTTTCTGTTGTTTTCCGCGTACATCGACGAAGTGAAGGGCCTGCTACATAAAGAGAGCGTGGCGTTCAACGTCGACATCGGCCACGTGCCGGTGTTTACCGGTGCGTTGCTGGGCGCGATGCTGGTCTTCCTGTTCAGTTCGTTCGCGATCAAGGCGGTGGGCCGTGCGGCACAGACGGTGATCGAAGAAGTCCGCCGCCAGTTCAAAGCCAACCCGGGCATCATGCAGGGTACGTCGGATCCGGACTATGGAACGTGCGTGGACATCGTGACCAAGTCGGCGCTGAAGGCCATGGTGGTGCCGGGTCTATTGGCGGTAGTGAGTCCCGTAGCCGTCGGCATGTTGTTCCGCCTGTTTGCCGATCCGAACGATGCGTTCCCGGTTGGAGCCGTTGCGGTGGCGGCGTTTCTGATGGTTGGGACCATCACCGGCATTCTGCTCGCCACGCTCATGAATAATGGCGGCGGCGCGTGGGATAACGCCAAGAAGTACATCGAGACCGGAGCCTATGGCGGTAAAGGATCGGACGCTCACAAGGCGAGCGTAGTGGGCGATACCGTGGGCGATCCGTTCAAAGATACGGCCGGGCCGTCGCTGCACGTGTTGATCAAGCTGCTGAGCACTATCACGCTGGTGGCCGCGCCGCTGTTTCTGTAGTCCGCCGGGCGGGGAACCGGCGCGGCCTACGGCAAGGCAGCCACCAGATTTCCGGTCTGGCGCAGAAGGTCCCACGCGGCTTTCTCCGCGGTGTATTGCGCGTCGTAGAATACGATCCATTTCTCGTCTTCATCGAAGCGTGAGAGCTCAAGCTGCTGCTGATTTGCGCGGCCCTCATTCATTTGCGCCAGCAGGATGGAAACCTGATCGCGCGCGACTTCGAGGTCGAGGCGCGCGACATCGCGAGCCGTTTGCGCTTTGTTCCACGCTTGATAACTTTGGCGGGTTTCAAGCGAGATACGGTTGCGTGCGTTGTTCAGCTCGATGCGCAAACGCGCAGCTTCGGTTTCGGCTTGGGCGATGGCCGCCGTGATACCCGGTCCCGGAAGCACCGGAACCGTGATCGACATGCCGATCTCGCCGTTGTTCCTCTGAAATGTGCGGAAGTAATCAGTGTAATTATTGAATTTCGCGAATAGACCGTATTGCGCGATGAGGTCGACGGTGGGCAGGCGGGCGGCCTTCTGCGCGCGCACGTCGAGTCCCTTGGCGACGAGCGCCGATTCCAACCGGCGCAGCTCCTTGCTGGATTGAATGGCGCTCTGGATGGCGGTGTCTTCGCTCGGAGGCAGGGCCGGCGCGGGTGACGCCTCGTTCGAAGCACGGACCTGATCGTCAGCGGCAAATCCCAATACGACGGCAAGCGAGCGCTCGGCGGCATCCTGATCCGCGGCGAGTTGTGCGACGCGCTGGCGTCCACGCGCGACACTCAGCGCCGCGCGTTTCGACTCGATAGGCAGCTCACGGCCCTCTTTGACGCGCTCCTCGATCGTTCGCTGGATTTTTTCGAGGCTTTCTACTTGCTTGCGGGCGAGACTCGCGAGGCGCGCCGCGCGCTGGGCATCCAGATACGTCGACGCCGTGCGGAACGCGATTTCGTCGCGCTTGGCCGAAGTCGCGATGCCGGCGCCACGGACATTTTCACGCGCGGACGCCGCTATGTAGCTTTGTTGCCGGTTGAAAATATCCTGTTTCGCGCGGGCTTGAAAGATCGATGGCGCGGCACCGTCAACGCTCATGGGAAAACCGCTCGAATATGCCAGGCCGCTTCCGGCGAAGATCGCCGGACTGAATGGACCTTTGGCGATTCGTGCGGCGGAAGCGGCCTTTTGTTCGTCGAGGCGGGCCAGAGCGATGTCAGGATTTTCGTGGAGTGCGCGATCGAGCGCCTGTTTGAGGCTAAGCACGTGGATCTCGGCGTGGAGGCCGGAGGCTAACGATGCCAACGGTAAGAGATGGAAGAGCTGCCGCATGAAACGATTGCACATGGAACTATTGTAGGTTCGGCAGCCTGCAATCTGCTGTTACCGCGAGAGTTTCACGAGCGCTCGCTCCGCCGCGCGCACGCCGCGGTACTGGGCTTCTTCGAAGATGGAAAAGCCGCTCAGGTCGGAGTTGGCGAACAATAGATTGCCGGAGGCCGCGATCAAGCGATGACGCTCGTCTGATTCGAGGAACCCCGGCGCGGGGCGCGCCATGGCGTGGCCCAAGCGCAGGATGTCGATGCGGGAGACGCACTGGCGAATGTCGGGGTGCGCGCGCTCGAGGTCGGCGAGAACCGCGGCTTTCCAGTAATTCCAGTCTTTCTCAAGCAGCAACCGGCGGTTGTCCGCGGGTGAGCCCTGCGCGAGCGCCCAATAAAATGTCCAGACGCTGCGGTCGATGTGGGTATGCAAGGTTTGGTGCGTGGCGACGACGTAGCCCAGCGCGGGGGAATCATAGACGACGTTGTCCCACGCGGTTTCGATGCCAGTCTCGGCGGGGAGGCGGTCGAGCGTCAGGTTGGCGGTCAGCCATGGCGAATAGGAGAGTCCGCGAACGGGCGGCAGGCCGTCACACAGATAGGGTGCGAGAAAACTGGGCGCGGCGAAAATCACGAAGTCCGCGATGTAGTCGGTATCGCCAGACGACACCTGCAGTTTACGGCCGTTATGCGCGATACGCTGTACCATGGCTCCGGTGTGCACGTGATGCGACAGCTTGTCGAGCAGCCGCCGCGTGATCCAGCCGTTGCCTTCGGGCCAAGTGAGCGGGCCTTTCTCATCCGGCTCGCGCGACGCGAAGTAGTGCACGCCGGCCCATGCGGAAGTGCCGGCGGCGAGAACGCCATAGTCGTCGCGGCAGGCGTAATTCACATACCAGTGAAGGTAGGGAGAGGCGAAGCGTTCCTGTTTCAACCAATCCTCCATGGAGATGCGGTCGAGGGGCGAGGCTTTGGCGCCAAGTTCCATGGGGATGGTGAATTGGCCGGTGGCACGAAATTCGTTCATGCGAGCCGCGAAACGTGCGAAGTCCTCGCGGTCGCGAGCGGTGGCAGCGGTAACGGGCTCAATGCCCTCCTGCCAGCGGCCGTGCAGGAATAGACGTTCCTGCGGAGAGAAACAAAGATAGCGTTCTTCCCAGACGCCATTGCGCAGGACGCCTAACTCTTCGAAAAGTTCGCGAACCAGGGCAGCTTTCTTGCCGGGGACGGGGACATAGTGCGCCGCCCAAGGATATGCGCTAACTTCGTTCTCCCCCCATCGTGCGTTACCGCCGGCGTGATCGGCCATTTCGAGCAGAACGAAGTCGTGGAAGCCGCGCTTATCGAGACGCCAGGCGGCGGAAAGACCCGCGATGCCGCCGCCGACGATGACGATTGGAATTTTGACCGTGCGTTTCGCGGCGGCGAACTGTGCGCGATCGCGCAGTTGATGGCCGGGGCCGTGGCCGTCATCGATAAAGCCGCCGGCAACAGGGCGATCCGTCTTACCCGCGAGTCCGACCAGCGCGGCGCTCAGGAACTGGCGGCGGCTACTGTTCAATGCGTGATCTCGCGCCAATCGTGCTCGTAATAACGGACAAGCACCTGGTCGTTGAGGCGATTTGGTTCCGCATCGACCGGCAGCATATCGACAGGAAATTGGAACATCTGGGGCACGAGCGCGGTCGAGAGGTAACGCATGCCGCCGGGCAGACGCAATGGTGGCTCGTACGGGTAGAGACCAGCCAGAACGAATCCCCATTCGCCAAAGGACGGCACGTACAAGTGATACGGATACGTTTTTAGCCCCGCCTGTTTGAGTGTCTCGACGATGCACCAGTAGGACTGCCGAGCGAAGAGCGGCGACGTGCTCTGCACGACGGCGAGCCCTTGGGCGCTCAGATGCTTGGCCAGCAGCCGGTAGAACGCAGTGGTGTAGAGTTTGCCGAGCGAGTAATTTGTCGGGTCGGGAAAGTCGACCACCACGAAATCGTACGCGTCGCTCGTCTGCTGCAGCCAGGGAAATGCATCGGAGTTGATGACGTGCACGCGCGCATCGATGAGTGAGTGCTGATTCAGCATCACGAGATACGGGTGCGTAGAGAATAGCCGGGTCATTTCCGGATCGAGATCGACCAAGGTGATTGACTGCACGTCAGGGTATTTCAGGATTTCGCGGACGGCGAGACCATCGCCGCCTCCGAGCACGAGCACACGCCGCGCGCCGGGAATGGCTGCTAGACCGGGATGCACCAGCGCTTCGTGATAGCGGTACTCGTCGCGCGAACTAAACTGCAGGTGCGAGCTCAGAAAAAGACGGACGTCATCTTTCCATTTGGTGAGCACGATGCGCTGGTAACGCGTGTCGCGCGAGAAAATGACTTCGTCGGCGTAAAGATTGTTGTCCGCCGCTTGGGTTATCTTCTCGGACGCTGCCATCCCCGCGCCCAGCAACGCCAGCACGGCGATGCAGGAGGCGCGCAGCAGCGGCCGTCCGCCAAGCTGATCGCGAAACAAGTAAGTCGACCATAGCGCCACGCCCGCATTGACAATGCCGAACAACAGCGCCGAGCGCACCATACCTAGCTTCGGGACCAGCAAAATCGGGAACAGGAGCGAAGCAGCGAGCGCGCCCAGATAATCGAACGTGAGGACGTGCGCCACCAACTCGCGAAATTCCAGGCGGTTTTTAAGAATGCGCATGAGCAGCGGGATCTCGAGCCCAACCAGGATGCCGATGGCCACAACGACGGCGTAGAGAATGAGCCGGAATCCCTGCGTGTAGGCGAACGCAAGAAAGAGCGCGGCGGAAGAGAATCCGCCCACAAGGCCGACCATCAGCTCGATGGAAACGAAACGTGCCACGAGGCCGCGCGTGATGTAGCGCGAAAGATAGCTGCCCACTCCCATGGCGAACAAATAGCTGCCGATGACCGTTGAAAACTGAAAGACGCTGTCGCCCAGCAGATAGCTGGCCAGCGTGCCTGCTACCAGTTCGTAGATCAGGCCACAGGCGGCGATCAGTGCTACCGAAAGAAAAAGTAGAATGGGCATCGAGTCAACTGAAAGGCAGGAGCGCCCCCGCCTTTAGTGCACCGCGGCGGCTATGATGATGCACATGCCGATGGACATCGCACCCACCAGTATGGCGAGCGCCATATTGTGCTCGTGCACAATCTCGTTCCATAGATGATAAGGCGTCATCTTATCGACGATAACGAACGCCACGACGAAGATCAGCAGGCCAAGCCCGGCAAAAATCACGGCGTTCCAAATGTAAGCGGGGTGGAAATCGTTCATCTCACTTGCCTCCCATGTACCGGTAGTAGCCACCGTAATGCGAGCGGTACGCGCCCGGATTATCGCGAACCGTCTTGGGAATGTTTTTGACTTCATTTACTCGCGTGAGGCTCCAGCCCTGATATTGGGCGAAGCTCACGAAAGCCAGTACCATGATTCCGTAAATTGCGTAGAGCGGATGTCTCATTCGCTATCCGAATCTCGATGACTGAAATCGCTTTGCGACCAGCGTTGGCCTTCGAATTTAGCCGCCCGCCACGTAGTAAGCGCCGGCGGAATCAGCAGCAGAGCCGCGGCAATCCAGAAAAAGGCCGACGAGGGCACGCTGCGTTTGATCTCGAGCGTGTAGATCATGGACGGCGCATTCGCGGCCATTTCCGGCTCGACGCGGAGGTAATAGCGACCGGGCGTAACCGACGGCACGATGACGCTGTCGTTGCGGCTGCCCTCGCCGTCGTCGCCTGTGTAGTAGCTGACTTCGCGCCCGAAATCGTAGCCATGGCCCGTCGATTCGTTGATCAGCGCCATGTTGAAATAGGCCCAGTTGTTGCGCAGATCGGTATGAATGGCAATTTCCACATTGGAGGGATGGCCTTTCACGTCGAAGGCATCGGTGACGAATGAGGCTTCGGCGCCAGCTCGCGGCGAGTAACTGTACTGATGCTGGAAAACGGTTTCCTCGCCCGCCACCATGAAGACGATAATGGCCAGGAGAATGACTGCCGCCATCAGATTCATGCACACGCGCCACATGGAACTGGCCTGCCCGGCAAAGGGCGCCGGCTGATTTGCGAAAATGCCTTGCGCCGGCGGCGGCTGGCCGGGAAGTTGAAATGCCTGCCATACCTGCGTGCCGGTTATGTACTCGCCGAGCGACCACGCGGTTTCCTGCTCGCTGATCTCGCACGAGAGGATACGAGGCACGGCGATGAAGTCTTTGGTGCCGTTTTTCTCGCCGACGTGAACGCGCCACGGGAATTCGCCCAGCACGTAGGTCGTGGTAGCCAGTTCCGTGTCGAACAGGACATACGTGTGGCCCATGAGCTTCGCCCCGGGCTTCTTGCCCACTTGAATTCTCTCCGGACTGGCGGGGACGGTCTTCACGTAATTCCAGTGGCCGTTGTAGAGAGTCAGATAGCGGAAACCCTTGTAGCGGTTGAAGAGCAGGTATTCGTCCCAGCTATCCGGCATGTCGTCCGCGTCGGTCGAACGCACCTGAAATCCGATGACGTCGTACTCGACGCCTTCGAGCTTGCCACGCGAGCCCAGCGGAATCACCGGCTTGATGGATTGCTTCGTTTCAAATTTTTCAAGTACCTGCAGGTTCGGATCTTTCGCATCCAAAATGGAGTGACATTGGGCGCACACCACGCTCAGCGAATGTCCGGCGGCGCTCAAAGTGAGAGGCGCTCCGCAGCTCGGACAGTTCAAGCCGCTGACGGAGGTCTTGGAAGACGATCCTGCGGAGCCCACGACGTCGAATTCGCGCAGATTCTTCAAGCGCAGGTCGTCGAATTCGACAGCTTCGCCGAGAAACAGCAGCGGTGCGGCCTCGCTGTAGTCGATGGTGCCGAACCGGGCATCGGACGTGCGCAGGTCGGCGAAAACGAGATCTCTCTTGTCCCAATACTCGAAGGGAAGCTCGCCAGCGACCCCGCGATAATGCGCGCGCGTTACCGATGTCACTTCATAACGGGCGCCGCCCCAGAGAAACAGACGCGCGCGGGCGATCCGGTCTGCCGGTGGCAGAACCTCGGGTGGCTTCGTCAGGAAGGAGACGGTGTATTCCAGTTGCGCATCGGAGAGCCAGCCACTCGCGCCGTCACTGAAAACGATGTGCCACTCATTCCAGCCGCCATCTTCATACTCGTAGAGGATGCGGCCCACCACTTGGAATGCTTTGTTGTGAAAGATTCCTTCGGTGCCAATCTGGATGGGCGAAACCTCGCGCGGCAGGTTGCCGACTTCGCCGACTTTCTCGAGATTGAGATCGCGCCGGACAAGGATAGAGCGGCAATACTCGCAGGTGGTCTGCACCGCGCCCGACCAGCGAAATTGGACTACCGCACCGCAATTGGGGCAGTTAGCCGCGGGCTGGCTCATGGGAAGGCGGCAGGTACGGGCGCTCGATGCGCCGCACGTTGACTGCGTTCGCCGCGAACTCGCGCCTCAGATATTCGCCGAAATCCCATTCCGCGCGCGGCCGGCAGCAGAAAATGTTGAGGCAAAGAGAATGATACTCGGGAAAGGTGTGGCAGGCAAGATGCGATTCGGCGAGCAGGCACATGCCCGTGATACCGCCCGTTCCCGGGAACTGATGGAAGGTGGCGTCGCCTACGGGGTGGAGAAACAATGCTTCAGTGAGCCTGGTGAAAAGTGCGCGAAGCTTCGCAAGATCAGCCAGTGCCGCCGCGTCGCAACCGTGCGCTTCAATCACCCACTCGCAGCCGCACATGGGCTACTGCTGGGCGCCTCCGCACTCGGGACAGAACTTGGCGGCGCGCGGCATGGGCTTGCCGCAGTTGATGCAGAATTTCGTGGTGGCATCGCTGCCCGCGGGAGTCGTGGGAACCGCGGATGATGGGGCTCCAGGCGTGCCACCCGGCCCGGGTTTTATCGCGTTCATCATGCTTTGCGCCATCGTCAGCCCAGCGCCAAGTCCAACGCCGATGCCGGCCGCGCCACCACCTTCATTCCCGGCCGCAATTGGCATGGATTGCGCCACCTGGAATTGCGTGTAGCGGCCCATGTCGCCCACCATGTTCATGCCGATGCGCTCATCCAGACGTTTCTGCAGCTCATCCGGCAGCGAAAGATTTTCGACGACATACGTATCGAGTGCGAGGCCCAGGTCCGCGAACATGGGCTTCAGCGATTCCGCGATCTTTTGCCCCAATTCGATCTGGTTGGCCGCCATGTCGAGAAAGGGCACGTTGCTTTCGGCGAAAGTATCTGACATGCGTCCGATAATGCTGTTGCGCAACTGGCCTTCGAGATCGGAGACGCGGTAGATGTCGCGCGTGCCGCTCACTTTTGTGTAGAAGGTGCGCGGATCGCTGATGCGATAGGAGTAAATCCCGAAGCCGCGCAGCCGGATAGCGCCGAATTCTTTATCGCGAATGGTCACCGGATTCGGCGTGCCCCAATGCTGATTCACCTGGAGCCGCGTGGAGAAAAAATAGACGTCGCTCTTGAAAGGCGATTCGAATTTCTTGTCCCAGTTCATCAGATTCGTCAACAGCGGAAGCGTATTCGTATTCAGCATATACAGCCCCGGGTTGAACACGTCGGCGATACGCCCTTCGTTGACGAACGCGGCCATCTGCGATTCGCGGACCGTCAGCTTGCCCCCATTCTGGATCTCCATGTCCTGCATGGGGTAGCGGTAGGCGAGGACCCCATCTTCAGATTCGGTCCATTGGAGGACGTCGATGAACTGTTTCGAGAGGAACGAACGGATGCTCATGGTGGCGTCACGGCTCCTGTGCAAGTATACGCCAAAGGGGCCGTGCAAGTTCACGGAACCGTAACGCCAGGGGCAAAACAGCTTACGCAACATTGACCGCGCTAACTTTGGTTGCCTAGAATGAAGGGGCACATTGTTTTCCGAGGCGGGAGTAACTCAATGGTAGAGTCACAGCCTTCCAAGCTGTTGGTTGCGGGTTCGATTCCCGTCTCCCGCTCCATTTTTCAACAACTTGCGGACACCAAGTTTTCAACTTTTCCATCGTTACTCCGTTTACTCCATTAACCTCATGCTGACATCTTCCGTTTTTGAGTCACCATCGACTCAAGCTTATTCGCCGCTTCGCGCTTCTGCTGGCGGTCAGACATCGTGTACACCTCCATACTGACCCCAAGGCCGTGGCCCCGTTGGTCCGCTGAAACCTTCGCGTCTACGCCTGCCTTCTTAGAAAGGGTGGCGTTCGTTTTCCGTAGGACTTGAAACGTCGCCCACTCAAGGCCGATCTTTTTCAGACGCGGGCGGAATGCCCGAGGCCAGAGATTCCCCATGTCCAACGGTGAAGCCGGGTTCTCCGAGGGAAAGACAAACGCCTCTGGCAAAGTCGAGCGCGCGATGGTCTTCCATGTGCCCATCAGCTCGATAGTTCCGTCAGACATCGAAACCTCGCGAGCCTTGCCGCTTTTCGGCGTGTCGAATTTGCCCTGGTACAAGCGCTCCCTGATATTGAGCGCCTCGTCGTCGAAAGACCCCCAGCGCAGAGCGAGAATTTCCCCAGGGCGTAGGCCTTCGAATATCGCGAGGCGCGCCATCAGCCGCTCCTGAAGATCCAGCGCGTCGAGGTACTGAATCACTTCGTCTTCTGAGAGTGATCGCATGTAGCGGCCCGGTTTACAATGCTTTGGAATGCGCAGCTCGGCTGCTGGATTGTGGTCCACCATTCCATCGGACAGCGCCAGCTTGAAAATGGCGTTTAGGTACCAGCGCAGGTGTGCGACGACATTTCGGCATAGCGCCAGCGCCTTGGCTTCGAGCAGATCCTGCATTTCGGTTCGTGTAATGCTCGCAAGAACCCGATCGCCGAGCGCTGGAGTCAGATATCTCGCCATCACCGGCCCGGAAGTCTGATCGGTTGAACGCTTCCAGCTCCGCCGGCAATGCGGCAGATAAATCTGCTCGACGAACTGCCCGAAGGTCAGCACCGGCGTGGCAACCGGCATAGTATCCTCGTTGATCGGCCGGAGAATGCCGGCGAGGATGATCTCGGCTTCGCTCTGTGTAATGCGGGCGCATTTGCCGAGGACTTTGGAACGACGCGAGCCGTTCTCCCACCACTGAGCAACCCACACCCGCACACGTCCATGCTTGCGCACGCGGAGGCTGCCACGTTGAAATCGTTTTCGACGCATGAAATTCTCGCTTTCCTGCGCCGTTGGATCTGAATTCTGGCATGCGAGAAATACTATCACTGCGTCAGTGCCTCCGATTTTTCCATCCAACGCAAGAGCGATTCGCGGCGAATCAGTTTCCGGCGCCCGAGTTGGATAAATGGCAGCGTCAAAGCGCCGGCCACTTTGCCCGCAAGCAGGTTTTGTACATGTGCCTTAGAGCAGCGCAGGAAGATGGCGGATTCCGCGATCGTCAGAACTTCGACATCAGTTTGAATTACAGTGCGATCGAAAGGCGGATCAACGGCACTGCGCGGTGAGCGCGCAGCTTCGGTCCATAAAGACGCGTCTTCCAGTTTGTGCTCCTTACGCGATAACGCAACGTCTATGCCAACAGTCATGGGCAGGACGGAACATTGACGCGCACGCCACGTTTTGCTGCTGTTGGCTCTACGGCGCTTAGCCGGTCGCAACTCTCGGGCAGATACAATCCGCCGCGTTTTACGTCACCGCCACCAGATGGTTGGGTTCGCTGCCATTCCTCCAGATCCGCGACTAAGTAGCGAACAGCTCGACCGAAGTGACGCCAACGGGGTCCGCGTCCACGCAAACGCCATTTTCGAAGTGTGCTTGGTTTCAAACCACAACTTTCGGCAGCTTCGGTGTCCGTCAAAGCATTCTTCCTCTGAATCATCGCGATCAATCTCTCTAAAGGCAAAGCTATCCTAGGTGGGATTATTCGGTCACGGTATCCTGTATGAGGTGTGTATGAGAAAGTTTGGTACCCAGTCAGTGCTGGCTACGGGGCTTCAAGGCTATAGGCCCAGACTGGAAATGACGATCGATGCTGAGTACTGCGTGCCGGGAACAATTGAACTTGAGGGTGAAAGCCTAATCTGGAACTGGACCGGCCAGGAGAAGCCCATAAACCAATTCGATGGATTGCTGGATGGTTTCGTAAATCTCCATGATGGTCCTCCTGAAGGGATTCTAGCTTACGCACGTCGGTGGGGAACGCTCTGGGGCTGTCCTGAGCATAATCGACCGGAGAAAGCGAGACTAACTGCCTCAGCATTCCCGTCATTCTGCCTTGATAAGCACCCCAGAGGCCATCGCGAGCCGCTGGCAGCCTGGCAAGCTGCATCACGTCAGTTCTCCGCAACCCTGCGGATCGCATACGATCTCGCGACCGGAAGACGCGGTGCGATCGACGCCTGGAAGTCGTTCTATAACTTGAAGAAAGTGCTACATGCCGGTAAGACCGTGGCTGACGACAGGGCGGATCTCCTCAAACACCTGAACAGATTGCTGTTTGCATCTGGGGTGAGGCCACAAATTCTGTGGCGGAATGAAGGGTATGCGATCGACTTCCTGGTCGAATCACTTCACGCGGCCCTGGTTGCCCAGACCACGCTGTTGATCGCTCAAAGAGGAATAGCGATCTGCGCCAGTTGCGGACGGCTTTTTCCTCCAAAGCAATTGAAATCCGGCTCGCACGCGTATTGCAACAGGCCGCAATGTGGCAGGGGAGCGGCGGTGAGAGCAGCACAAAGGCGCCGTTATCAAAAAAAGTTGGCCAAACCCGCACCACCGAATGTGCCGTGAGTTGAGACGCAACCTTTTGCGAAAACCTGCATTTTCTGTTTTGGCGCGGTCCTGTTGCACCTTCACGGCCTGCCCGGTCATTCTCGACCACCGGAAATAAACCGTTTCCAATGCTTGGACATCGCAACCGGGGCGAGGCGTTGCGAACGCGCCTAATGCCCTCTAGCTCGTAGTTCGAAGGGTCGGTGTCTGTCCGCCCACGTCCATCATCAATGAATTGCGGACCTCTGACGGTTCAAATTGTCAATTGACTTCACCGATGTCCGCCAGCTTGGCTATGGTGATGGCTACGGGCATTCGGCTGGTGCGTCGAACAATGGCGATGTCCAATCATTGGACATGAGGCGCACTCATACCGCCGGGCAGTTCGTCTGAGCCAGCATCCACGTTTTGAGAGTAATGAAGATTCAGGTATTCACGGGCCTGGACCGCAATGACGGAGATGACGCGCAATTTTAGTGGGCAAGGTGGCAAGAAGACAGCCAGAACGTGGCGGCTGAGGAACGATCAGCCCGCGCGAAGAAGACTCCTGGCCGCACAGCCACTTCTCAGGCAACCGAGGGCTTGGCAGCCAGTGGCGTTTCTCTCCTGGCGCATGCGATTGAGCGAATAACGAACCTGTGCCAGTACCTGGCATCCTGCTGCCTCCGACTCCAAGCACTCGGATGAGTCAGACCTACTGCCAGGGCATATTGTCCATCAGCTGTCTCATACCATCCAGCCGGCCGCCCGATCTGCTCTTTTGCGACCGGGTCGGAGCAATTGTAGGGAGGCATGCAACCGAAGACTCTGGCCGAAAACACGAGAACACAGCCCGGCTTCAGATTCGCGAGAACTTCACGAAAGGCAAGTGCCGCCCCCGGCTCCGACAACATCTCTGGGGTTGGTTGAGTACTCGGTTCGGGCAGCAAATGCCGGATGTAATTGTAGAATGCTACTGAATTCCAGATCGCAGGACCTTCACTGCCCTGCACTGCGGCACTCAGGTTGCGATCGAAGGGGAAGCGATCTTCGCCGCGCGCGCGAGGCTCGAAGACGTGTCGTGTGAGGCCCTCGTCATCGACGACGCCGTCGTACCTGTAGTGAGATTCGGCAACAATCAGAATTCCCGTCCCGAAAACTGAGTTGGGCCCGTTACTGCTCTCCGACCCACGGCAAATATCGCACGTACCGGAAGCTCGGTGTCATGTCGGCTCCTTCGCACCGCGCAATATCGGCCCGCCCACGGTCCTCAAACCACGTGAGTTCCACTGAGTCGAGGGCACACAGGCCGTTAAACACAAGTTTCCCGGTTGCCGGCCGTGAGAAATGGAGAATTGGGGGAAGAACAGCACGGTCACCAACAAGCAGTTCATCGTAAACACCCTTTAGACATCGGTTACCCGTGAAAGCATCGCAAGTCTTGTGCCGCTCTGAGTACTTCGCGTCGCCCCAATACCGAATGACGCCCGCACGATCGTCGATCACGTCATCCCATGGATTCGCATAATCGCCAGAAATGTGTGTCGTCACGAGGACCACGTATGCTGGTAGGGCAACACCAATCCTGTGCACATACGATCGGGGTCTAATACCACCAGTCGTCCCGATAGTGTTTCCATTGATTGCCAGCCAACCCGAGAACTCGTCACCTTTCAGGTGCGGATTGCCTCGGTCAGTATACACGTGCGCCACCCGGTATACCTGTCCGGAAACACCTTGAGGCCATAGCGACATTCGTATTCCCCTGGCATTCAGATTCGGCTTCGCGGCAGAAATTAGTATTGCAGATTTCTGACTCCGCTTGCCAAGCTTGCACCCTAGCCTCGTCGTCCGCCAATAGTTCGCCTCTGCATCATGCCTGTTCCTTATTGTTGGAAGATTCCCTCGGCTCGCCGCCTGACCACACACCTCGGAGAAGTCCGCCGTCACAAAGGGAAGTGTATGGCCGAAATTTCAGGGAAGGAAATTGGTCTAGCCGAACGTACCGAGCTTCCACCGCTTGCCGCGGCGTCATTTGGGCTATAGAATACAAGTCGCTAGGATTGCTAGGTGCTCTGACCCGCCGTGGAGTGCGAGCGATCCGGCTCAGGGCTGAGTGTCTTGTCCGACCTCGGCAGCCGGAGTTTACTTCCAAAGGGCTTTTGGCTGCCCGCCATTCTTCGAACACCATGAGCGACAGACTCACACCGGAACATCGAAGCTGGAATATGAGCCGGATAAGGGGCCGAGATACCGGACCCGAAAAGCGGGTTAGATCCATTCTGCATTGTTTGGGCTTTCGGTTCTCCATCAGACGACGGGACTTGCCTGGTAAGCCCGATATCGTGCTACCTGCCCGGCGCGCGGTTGTTTTTGTGCATGGCTGCTTCTGGCACATGCACAGAAGCTGCAGCAATTCAGTGCTTCCCAAGACACGTCCGGACTTCTGGCTGACCAAACTCAGTTCAAACGTCAAACGGGATCGACGCAACACCACCGCGCTTCGCAGACTGGGCTGGCAGGTAATTGTCATATGGGAATGCGAACTTGCAGATGAAGTGAGACTGACCGGAAGGATTCAAAAACTCCTGAAATGCCGACCTTGAACGCAAAATCAGGCAAAAATGGTACCAGTCGTTGATCTTTTCGCCGGTCCCGGTGGACTTGGAGAGGGCTTTTCCGCCTTTTCTCCCGCGAACGGCTCCCATAAGTTCAGGATCGCGCTGTCCATCGAGATGGAGGAATGGGCGCACCAAACGCTCGAACTGAGGAGCTTCTTCCGCCAGTTTCCAGCCCGAAAAGTTCCTGACGAGTATTACGACCATTTGCGTGCGCGGCTTGCTCGATCCGAGCTGCTCGCCCGATTTCCCAAAGAGGCCGAAGTCGCCGGGGACGAAGCCTGGAAAGCTGAACTCGGAGTGGTGCCGCCATCGGAGGTTGACCGCAGGATTCGGAACGCGCTTGACGGGGCCGGTTCATGGATCTTGTGTGGCGGTCCGCCATGTCAGGCTTTCTCCGTTGTTGGCAGGTCAAGGAGTGGTGGTATCGCTGAAGACGATCATCGGGTCTATCTCTACAAACAGTACCTGAGAATCCTTTCCGTTCACGAGCCGCCGGTATTCATCATGGAGAACGTAAAAGGGCTGCTCTCCTCTCAAGTAAATGGAAGCGAAATCTTTGACCAGATGCTGGACGATCTCCGCCATCCGGCGAAGGTCATCCGGGGGGCGCAGAGGGCCGGGGCAAAATATTCACTGCATTCGCTCTTTCTGAAACCGTCGTCCTATTTGCTTGACGGCCAGCCCCACTGCAATCCGGGCGATTTTGTGATCAAGTGCGAGGACTATGGAATTCCCCAATCGCGCCACCGCGTGATTATCCTGGGCATACGCGAGGATCTTGCCTCGCAAGAGATTCCGGTACTGCAGACCGGTGACAGGCCGATACCCGCCAGCAAAGTGGTGCGTGGACTTCCACGACTCCGAAGCGGGCTAACCCACTCTGAGGATGGAAAAGCCGAATGGCGCGCTGCGCTTGCAACGATTCTTAACGCCGGGTTCATGAAGTCGCGACAGAACGGCGTCGACGCCGATTTGCGGCGTTACATTGCGCGGACCGTTTGCAACCTACGCGACATGCAGGCCGACCGCGGCGGCGAGTTTGTCCTTCATGATGCGACCTGCGAATACGATCCGGAATGGTTTCTCGATCCTCGAATCGGTGGCGTATGCAACCATTCAAGCCGCCCACATATGGTGGCAGATCTTCACCGGTATCTTTTCGCTGCCTGCTTTGCGCGCGTCCACTTTCGATCCCCGGAGCTGAACGATTTTCCGCCAGAGCTTCATCCCCACCACAGAAATCTCAAGGACGCGCTGAGCAGGGGGTACTTTGATGACCGGTTCCGCGTGCAGATGGCATACCGTCCTGCCACCACGATCACCAGTCACATCGCGAAAGACGGTCACTACTTCATCCACTATGACGAGACACAATGTAGGAGTCTGACCGTCCGGGAAGCCGCGAGAATTCAGACCTTTCCGGACAATTACTACTTCTGCGGACCGAGGACTCATCAGTACCGCCAGGTCGGCAACGCCGTTCCTCCGCTCCTGGCACGGCAGATCGCAGCAATCGCTCTGCGGATTCTCAAGGGTCGCAGGGAGTGCGCGCACGTCGGGCTGGCCGAGGAAGCCGCCGTCTGACTATGATCACCCGGGAGGAGACTTACGATATCGTCGAGCCGTATGCCCCGGCGATGATCGAGTCGCTGAGAGCGGTCGGCTACGATCTTTCCACCGCTGTTGCCGATCTGGTAGATAACAGCCTCACCGCAGGCGCGACAGAGATTGATGTCCTTTTTTTCTGGAACGGCGAGGCATCCAGCATCGCTGTGATAGATAACGGTTCCGGGATGTCGGAGAGCGCGCTGATCGAGGCGATGCGAATCGGTGCCGACCCGACGCTGCCGCGCGAGCGTAACGACCTCGGTCGTTTCGGCCTCGGCCTGAAGACCGCGTCGTTCTCGCAATGCCGGCGGGTGATCGTCAGCACGAGGACTGAAGGGTCGAATCTCTGGACGCGATGCTGGGATCTTGACTACGTCCGCGCCACCTGCCAATGGCGAGTGCTTCACAAGGGTTCGCCAAAGGCTGAGGAGTACTCCTCTCGCATCGGCAGATCCGGTACCGCGGTTGTCTGGGAGAACCTTGACCGGCTGGTGAGCGGGACAGTTCCTGAAAGCGCCTATGACCGTGATGTCTTCAACGACCAGATTGAAGCGGTCGAGAAACATCTTGTGATGGTCTTTCACCGATTTATGGAGCTATCACGCGGTGTGCTCTTCCGGATAAACGGCAATCCGGTAAAGCCCTGGGACCCGTTTCTCACGTCGCATCCCTCGACACAGCATCCGGAGCCGGACATTCTTGCCATGAAGGGCGAAACGGTCGTGGTGGATGCCTACATTCTTCCGCATCATTCGAAACTTAGTCCGCAGGAATACGCCGATGCCGGCGGGCCTCACGGATGGGTTGCGCATCAGGGCTTCTTTATCTACCGCAACAGCCGCCTGCTGGTGCCCGGCGACTGGCTTGGCCTCGGAGTAAAGAAGGAAGAGCATTACAAACTCGCGCGGATCAGGATCGACCTGCCGAACACGCTCGATGCGCTCTGGGGGATTGACATCAAGAAGAGCACGGCCCGCGTCCCTGTGGAACTGAAGGAGCCGCTGGCGCACATCGGCAAGGCAACTAGGGAAAAGGC